>JAZRUD010000101.1:0-5449 GCA_045652385.1 Clostridia bacterium | reverse complement strand
GGCGAAGGCGAAAAGGCCCTGGCTCTCGCCGAGGACGCCCCCGACCTGTACGGTTCCGGCCCCTTCCTGCGGATCAACGCTTTCGACGGGCGGGAGGCCGTCGCCGCCTGCGGCGAAGCGCTGCTGGAGACGGTGCGCTGCAGCGGCGAACTGATGGTGCGCATCCTGCTGAACGATCAGAGCATCCCGCCGAAAGCTGCGGCGAAGCTGCTGCAAAACGCAGCGGACCTGTTCCGCCTGGTGTGTACGGGCGGCGACTACGGCCCCAACCACGGGTTCCTTGCCTGCATTTATATGCTCCGAGCCTACTATCTGTGGCTCGATCACGCCCAGGAGGAAGCCTTCTCTGCCTTGGACAAAGCCCTGGAGCATGCCGAATGGGCCGATAGCGCCTCCGAACCCTATACTTCGCCCCTGCTCCGGCACGTCAAATGGCCCGTCGAGACCGTCCCCGCCGAGAAACGGTTTCACACGGAGCTCCCGGATCTATGGCCATGGTGGGACGTGCCGGACCGAGAGAAGGTCAAAGCCGAGATGGCCGCTACCCCCCGCTGGCAGGCATGGGTGGAACGGACGCAGTCATAAACTGAAGAACAGAAAAGAGGCAGGGACGGTCCCTGCCTCTTCCGTTATGACAATTATTCCCAGAAGGGCGAATACCTCACCACGTTCTGCTGGTGCTCCCGGTAGGTCTTGCTGAAGACCAGGCGATTGGTCTGCTTGGGGTTCATGTTGCAGAAGTAGAGATACCCTTCGCTCATGTACTCCTCCGAGGGATAGAGGGCCGCCTGGATGGCCGCCCGGCCCGGGTTGCAGATGGGCCCCACCGGCAGTCCCTTGTTCAGATAGGTGTTGTAGGGGGACACGGTGGAGAGCTCCGTATCCGTGAAGGTGTACTTCCTCACCCCCAGGGCATAGGACAGCGTGGCGCAGGATTCGAGGGACATCCCCTGCCGCAGCCGATTGTGGAACACCGCCGACACCCGGCCGAAGTCCTCGTCCGCCGCCGCCTCCTTTTCGATCATGGAAGCCAATGCGATCACCTGGTCCGTGGACAGATTCATGGTCCTGGCCCGCTCCGCATCCTCCTCGGTGAACACCACGGTGAACCGGTTCAGCATCTTCTTGAGGATATCGGCGGCGGCGGCGTCCTCATACACCTCGTAGGTATCCGGGAACAGATATCCCTCCAGAGCGTAGCGCCGATCGGAGGCGTTCTGAAGGGGATCGAGATAGCCCGCGGACAGCAGCGTTCCGTCCTTGCAGAGGGCCAAAAACTCCTCCTGTTCCTCCAGTATGCCCGCTTCGTAGAGGGCTTGGGCGATCTCGTCCGCCGTGTACCCCTCGGGGATGGTGAAGCGGGTGACCCGCCGCCCCTCGTTCCCGGCGCAGAGGATATTCACGATCTCGGGGATGGTCATGTTCCTCGAGAGCACGTAGGTCCCCGCCTTCAGGGAGTTGGCCCTGCCCGTGAAATCCACGTATACCTTGAAGGAGGCGGTGCTGACGATAAGCCCCGGCTCGTCCTGCCCCCGGGCGTTGTAGAGCAAAAAGGCGATCCGGGAGGCGGAGGCGCCTGACGGGATTTCCACCTGGATGGGCGTGTTGTCCTCCGCGTCCACGGGGTAGACGAAATGGCTCAACACATAGCGTATGGCTCCGATCATGGCAAGGGCCACCAGGCCCATGCTCAGCAGCGCTGCGACTATGGGCCGGAGGATCCGCCACACCTTCTCCCGGCGCTCCGTGGCCGGGTCCTTCCATGGGGTATTACTGGCCATACTACCTCTCCCACTCCGTAAAATCCACGCCAACGCCCCTGGCGATAGCGTCGTAGGTGTTCGTCAACAGCCGGTTCAAAGAATACTCCGCCAGCAGGAAATCGGCAGCGTCCGGGGAGAACTGCAAAAGCTCCGCCAGCTTTTTGAGCTCCTCTTCCTCCGCGCCGCCCTCGCTCCCGGCCATATGCCGAGCCTGGACCGTCATCTGCAGCCTGTGAAAGCGCCGCAGGAGAGATGCCGTTTGCTCGTCCGCCAGGGCCTTCTCCTTGGCGGCCGCGTAGGCCCCGTATTCTTTGCTGCGGCGGATCTCCTCCGCCAGTTCCTTAGCCAAGGTCTCGATCATGGGTTTCTCCCTCGATGACGATAGGCAGGATGAGGGGTGTCCGCTTGGTGCGGCTCTTGAAGAAGGACTTGAGCTTGCTCTTCACGGCGGCCTTGATGTCGCCGTAGTTGGCCCTGTCCTCGGTTTCGAACCGCTTGACCTCGGGCGCGATGGCCTCCGCCGCCTCGCCCATGAGCTCGTCCGATTCCTTCACGTACACGAACCCCCGGGAGATGAGCTCCACCGGGGCGATTTCGTGGCCGGTCTCCTTGTCCACCAGGATCACCGCCACCACCAGGCCCTGGCTGGAGAGCTCCCGCCGATCCCGGATGACCGCGTCCTCGATGCTCTTGCTGCCGTCCACCATGACGGCGCCCGAGGGTACCTCCCCGGCCTTCGCCGCGCCCTTCTTCGTGAAGACGACCGTCTCGCCGTTGTTCATGACGAAGATATTTTCCTCCGGAATGCCCATATCGAGGGCCAGCCGACCGTGGGTCATGAGATGCCGGAACTCCCCGTGAGCGGGGATGAAGTACCTGGGCTTGGCGATGTGGAGCATGAGCTTGAGCTCCTCCCGGCAGGCGTGGCCGGACACGTGTACGTCCGCCATGCGGTCGTAGGCCACGTAGGCCCCCTTCTCGAAAAGACCGTCGATGACCCGGCCCACGCCCACCTCGTTGCCGGGGATGGCGGAGGCGGAGATGATGACCGTGTCGCCGAAGCCGATGTTGATCTTGTGGGAGGCGTTGGCCATGCGGTAGAGGCCGCTCATGGGCTCGCCCTGGCTGCCGGTGGTGATGATGCAGACCTTGTCGTCGTTGTACTTATGGAGGTCGTCCACCTTCACGATCCGGTCCTGGGGGATGTGCATATAGCCCAGGTTTTGGGCGTAGGCGACGATCTGTTCCATGCTCTTGCCCGCGAAGCAGATGACCCGCTCGTGCTCGATGGCCACGTCCGCCACCTGCTGGAGGCGATAGACGTTGCTGGCGAAGGAAGCCACGATGATACGGCCCTTGGCCAGATCGAAGTAGTGCTCGAAGGTCTTGCCGATCTCCCGCTCGGACTGGGTGTACCCGGCCCGTTCCACGTTGGTGGAGTCGGAGAGGAGGCACAGCACCCCCTTGCTCCCATAGTATGCCAGGCGGTTGATGTCGATGGGCTGGCCGTCGAGGGGCGTGAGGTCGATCTTGAAATCGCCGGTGTGGAGGATCACGCCCAGGGGCGTGGAGATGGCCAGGGCAACCGCGCCGGGGATGCTGTGGCTGGTCTTGATGAATTCAACCTTGAAGCAGCCCAGCTCCACCGTGTCCCCGGGCTTCACCGTGATCAGGTCGCCGGAAACGTGCATCTCCCGAAGCTTGTGCTCCATGAGGGCCACGGTCAGATCCGTGCCGAACACGGGGACGTGGAACTTCTGGAGGGCGTAGGGCACGGCGCCGATATGGTCCTCGTGGCCGTGAGTGATGACGAAGCCCCTGAGCTTCTCCCGGTTCTCCTCCAAATAGGTCATGTCCGGGATCACCACGTCGATGCCCGGCATCTCCTCGTCGGGAAAGGCGAGGCCGCAGTCGATGACGACGATATCCTCCCCATACTCGAGGAGGGTCATGTTCTTTCCTATCTCGCCCATGCCCCCTAAGGGGATGAGCTTCAATTTGCTTTCTTTCTTACTCATTCTCTTTCCTATGTATCGGCGCGCCTGGAAGGAGGCCGCCGTCCGTATATCAGTATTCTATGCCCGGGGAAAGCAGCGCCTTCTTCTCCCGGACGGTGTTCAGCGCCCGCTCCGACAAGAACAGATTCTTCTGCTGCTTGCCGCGGAACCGCTGCCCGGCAGGAGCCATGATGCCGAAGGTCACGTTCATGGGCTGGAAGTCGTGGCCCACGTACTCTGCTACGTAGTGACCCAGCGCGCCGATGGCGGTTTGATCCGTGAAGTCCACGGGGGCCTTGCCCAAAAGCTTTTCATGGAGGGCCAGGGCGGCTAAAAGCCCGCTGGCGGCGCTCTCCACATACCCCTCCACGCCGGTCATCTGACCGGCGAAACACAAGAGGGAATTCGATTTCAAAGAATAGTCCCAGTTCAAAAGGCCCGGGGACGGCAGGAAGCTGTTTCGGTGCATGACCCCGTAGCGCACGAATTCCGCGTGCTCCAATCCGGGGATCAGGCCGAAGACCCGCCGCTGCTCGGAAAACTTCAGATTGGTCTGGAAGCCCACGATGTTGTAAAGGCGGCCGTCCTTGTCGTCCTGGCGAAGCTGGACCACAGCGAAGGGCATCTTTCCCCCCACCTCCAGGCCCACGGGCTTCAGAGGACCATACGCCAGGGTCATCTCCCCCCGCTTGGCCATGACCTCCACAGGCATACAGCCCTCGAAGACCCTGGGGGTCTCAAAGCTGTGGAGCTCCGCCGTCTCCGCCTCGATGAGGGCGCGGTAAAAGGCGAAGTACTCCTCCTTGGTCATGGGGCAGTTGAGATAGTCCTCTCCCCGACCGTAGCGGGAGGCGGCGAAAACCTTGGTGAAATCCAGGCTGTCCCTGGTGATGATGGGCGCCGCCGCGTCGTAAAAGTGCAGGGGCTGGCCCACCAAAGCAGAGATGCGCTCGTAGAGGGCGTCGGCGGTCAAGGGACCTGTGGCGATGACACAGGGGCCCTCTGGGATGTCCGTGACCTCCCCGGGAATATAGGTCAAATTCGGAAGGTCCAGGAGTCTCTTCGTCACCAGCTCGGTGAACCCCTCCCGATCCACGGCCAACGCGCCGCCGGCGGGGACCCGGGTCTCGTCGGCGCAGGAGAGGATCAGGGACCCCAGCTCCCGCAGCTCCTCTTTCAGGAGGCCCACGGCGTTTTCCAGCCGATCGGACCGGAGGGAGTTGGAGCAGACCAGCTCCGCGAAGGTGTCCCGCTGATGGGCGGGAGACCGTTTCTCCGGCTTCATCTCCCGCAGCGTGACAGCATGGCCCCGGCGGCACAGCTGATACGCCGCCTCCGCCCCGGCCAATCCTCCCCCCACTACGGTGACGTTCGCCATATTATTCCTTCTCCTTTTCCTTTTTACCCCGCTGGATATACCCGCAGTTTCTGTCGCTGCAGGCGATGAAGGGGCCGTCCTGCCCCATGCGCTGGACCAGGATACCGCCGCACCTGGGACACTTGCCGGGCACGGGCTTATCCCAGCTCACGAAATCGCAGGCGGGATAGTTGGCGCAGCCGTAAAAATTCTTGCCCTTCTTGGTGTGACGCTTGAGGATATCCCCGCCGCACTTTGGGCAGGGCACGTCCAGCTTCTCCACCAGGGGCTTGGTGTTCCGGCATTCGGGGAAGTTGGGGCAGGCCAGAAAC
>JAZRUD010000100.1:0-6421 GCA_045652385.1 Clostridia bacterium | reverse complement strand
CAGCACCTGCACCATCTCCCTTCGGGAGAACGAACAACAAGTGGACGCCTTTTTACTGGCGCATCCTGAATTTGTTTTGGACGACCAGCGGCAGCTCCTGCCTCAGCGGGACGCGACCGGCGGATTCTATATGGCAAGGATGAAGAGATGTATTTGACGGATCTGGACAAAACCGGCGTCACAGCCCTCATGGAGGAATGGCATCAGCCTCGTTTTCGCACCGATCAGGTGATGGCGTGGCTCAATAAGGGTATGCGGCCGGACCAGATGTCCAATCTTCCCAAAGCCTTGCGGGAAAAGCTGGCCGCCCTTCCCTACGGCGGCAGCGTCATCGAGCGGAAACTGGTCTCTCCCAAGGACGGCACGATCAAATACCTGTTTCTTTTGGAGGACGGCAACCTGGTGGAAGGGGTGCTGATGCACTATGCCTACGGGAACACCGCCTGTATCTCCACCCAGGTGGGCTGCCGCATGGGGTGCAAATTCTGCGCCTCAACCCTGGAGGGATGCGTGCGGGATCTGCGCCCCGGCGAGATGCTGAGCTTTATCAAGCTCATGGAACAGGATGAACCGCCCCGGGAAGGCTGGAGCCGGTCCGTAACCAACATCGTGCTCATGGGCAGCGGCGAGCCTTTGGACAACTATGACAACGTGGTCACCTTCCTGCAGCGGGTGTCCAGCCCCGAGGAGCTGAACATCAGCCCCCGGAATATCTCGTTGTCCACCTGCGGGCTGGTGCCGAAGATCTACCGGTTCATGGAGGATGCCCCCCACGTGACGCTTTCCGTCTCCCTCCATGCCCACTCCGATGAGGTACGACGCACCATGATGCCCATCGCCAACGTATATCCCATAGCGGACCTCATTGCGGCAGCCAGGGCCTATGCGGAGAAGACGGGACGCAGAGTCGTGTTCGAATATGCTCTGGTGGAGGGCGTCAACGACTCGAGACAGGACGCTGCGGCGCTGGCGAAGCTCCTTCGGGGCATGCTTTGCCATGTGAACCTGATCCCTCTGAACAGCGTGAAGGAACGCTCGCTGATGGGAGTGAGCCGAGCCCATGCGGAGGAATTTGCCGGGTGGCTGGATAAAGAGCATATCTCCGCCACCGTGCGGCGAGAGATGGGCGCCGATATCGACGGCGCCTGCGGACAGCTGAGAAGGAGAGTGATCCATGAGATACAGTAGCCTTTCCGAAAAGGGCCGCCGCCCCAACAACGAGGACGTGGTCTTCACCCGCTTCGATCCCCGCTACCCGCTGATCGCCGCTGTTTCCGACGGCATGGGCGGGCATGCGGCGGGCGAGGTGGCAAGCCGCATCTCTATCGAAGCTTTGGACATGTGGACCAGGGAACTGGTCGACGCGCCTCAGAACGTGCTGGTGGACGCCTTTTTCAACGCCAACGCTCAGGTGATCTCCGCCGCCGAGGAGGACAGAAAGCTTCGTGGCATGGGCGCTACCCTGGTGGCCGCCATCTTCTATCACGATCATTTCATCACCGCCAACATCGGGGATTCCCGGCTGTATCTGGTGTCCTCCGGCGAGATCCGCCAGGTCACCTTCGATCATTCCTATGTTCAGGAGCTGGTGCGCCGCGGGTTCCTCACCGCGGAAGAAGCCCGGAATCATCCCCGGAAGAACGTGATCACTCGCTGTATCGGCTCCGAAGCTTCCTTCGAGCCGGATGTGTTCTATACTCGCTGGAACCCTAAGGACCTGGTCATCCTTTGCTCGGACGGACTTTGCGACGTCCTGCGGGAGGAGGATATGCTTGCCCTCGTGCAGCAGAAGGCCGACTTGGATACCCTCTGCCGTGCGCTGTTGAAAGCCGCCTACGACAAGGGCAGCGCCGATAACATCTCCCTGGTCCTGGTTCGCAACGAAGGGGGTGTTGAACTGTGACCCCCGATATCATCGACGGCAAGTATCGCGTGATCCGCGAGGTGGGCAGCGGCGGCATGGCCCACGTCTATCGAGCCATCAACATGTCCTCTCGCAAGGTCGTGGCCGTGAAGATGCTGAAAGAGGAATACCTGAATGACCGGGAGTTCCTGCGCCGCTTCGAACGGGAAGCCAAGGCGAGCCTGGCCCTGTCCCACGAGAACATCGTCCGCGCCTACGGCGTGGGGGACGACAACGGCGTGCCCTACATCGTATTGGAGTATGTGGAGGGCAAGACGCTGAAGGAGCTGATCCAGGAGAGCTCCGGCGGGCATCTGTCCGTGCAGCAGGCCATCGGCATCTGCAGCCAAATTTTGGACGCTCTCTCCTATGCACATGCCCATGGAATCATCCATCGGGACGTGAAACCCCAGAACGTGATCGTCACCGCCCGGGGCAAGGCCAAACTGGCTGACTTCGGCATCGCCCGGGAGGTAACCGCCAGCACCGTGACTTTCTCCGGAAAAAACGTGGTCGGTTCCGTGCACTATATCTCCCCGGAGCAGGCCAAAGGTCTGCCCGTGACGGAGGAAAGCGATATCTATTCCACCGGCATCTCCCTGTATGAGATGCTCACCGGCACCGTCCCCTTCATCGGTGACACCACGGTGGCCACGGCGCTGATGCATCTTTCCGAGACGCCGACGCCGCCTCAGGAACTGAACCCTGCTGTCCCGCCCGCTCTCAACGACATCGTGCTCAGGGCCATCGAAAAGGACCCTGAGATGCGCTATTCCAGCGCCAAGCTCATGCGCTCCGATCTTATCCGGTCCCTGTCCCAACCCAATGGGACCTTTGCCCGGGACAGGGAGTCCAAGGAGACGAAGACGCCCGGACGACGCATGTCCCTGTCCGTGTATGCCTGGATATCCATTTCGGTCTTCACGCCTATATTGGTGATCTTCCTGGCATATCTCGGCTATGTGAACCACTGGTGCGCCGGCAAGGAGGAGGCGGAAAACGAAGCTGTCCTGCCAACAGCCACCGCCAGCGCCAATGTCGCCAACGTTACCGTAACCGCCCTGCCCGAGCAGACAGCCGGGTATCAGGCCATGCCCCTGGTGACGGGTCGTCGGCTGGATGACGCGCTCAAAGCTCTGCATGACGTGGGGTTCACGGACATCTACGTGTCCACCGAATACGCCCTTGACGACCCGCGAACCGGTACTATCATCCAGCAGAGCCAGCCCGGGAATGGCATCCCCGACACAGCGGAACCCATTTATATCACGCTCCTGCTGGAGAAACGCGGCAAGTATAAGGCGGACGTGGCCTTTATGCTGGACATCCCCGAAAACGATTCTCGGGTACAGATCGTGTATCGGACCAGCAACACGGACAACATCGATTACTCCGTCATCCTCTACGATACCATGCGCACCAAAGAAACCATGGTCTCCATCAGCGCCACGGTCTACAGCAACGACCCTGCCACCCGAACTTTGTATCTGCTGGTGAACGGGGAAGAAGTTCGGTCTCAGGACGTGAAGTTTTCGGAGTAAACGGCGATGGATGGGTCTATCATTAAGGGTGTAGGCGGATTCTATTACGTTTCCACCGATCAGGGCGTGATCACCTGCAAAGCCAAAGGCACCTTCCGTCGGGAAGGGATCACTCCGGTTGTGGGCGACCGGGTGCGCATCACCTGCCACGATTCCGGGTATGCTCAGATCGACGAGATCCTGCCTCGCCGGAATCTTCTGATTCGGCCGGCTGTGGCGAACATTGATCGGCTGCTCATCGTTCTGTCCGGGCATCTGCCAGAACCCGATTGGCTTTTGGCCGACAAGCTGATCGTCCAGGCCACGCTGAACCTCATCGAGCCGGTGATGGTCCTCAACAAGGCGGACGAAGCGAAGGACGACATTTTGGAAGCGTTTGAGCGGGATTATCGGCTCTTTCCCCGCGTGGTGGTTTCTGCCTTCTCGGGAGAAGGGCTGCAAAGCTTGAAGGATGCCATCGCCGGGAAGGTATGCTGTTTCGCGGGCCAGTCCGCGGTGGGCAAATCGTCCCTCATGAACGCCTTGCTGCCGGAGCTGGATCTTCCCGTAGGGGAGCTGACCCGCAAAACGGACCGGGGAAAGCATACCACCCGTCATGCTCAGCTGTGGCCCTGCTTCGGCGGCGCTCTGCTGGACACCCCAGGCTTCTCCCTCTACGAGCCGGAAAGCTTCGACGAGCAGCTGCTGCAGGGCTGCTACCCGGAGTTCAAAGCAGCGTCGCCTTGCCGGTTCCCGGGGTGTATGCACATCAGCGAACCCGGCTGCGGCGTGAAGACGCTGTTATCGGACGGTCAACTGTCCCCCGCCCGCTATGAACGATATGTTCAGATTGCCAAAGATTTTACCTTCAGGAGGAAACACCAATATGATTAAGATCGCCCCCTCCATCCTGTCCGCCGACTTCGCCCGCATGGGCGAGGACGTTCGGATGCTGGAAGCAAACGGCGCGGATTGGATCCACTTCGACGTGATGGACGGTCATTTCGTGCCCAACATCACCTTCGGCCCCGCCATGTGCAATGCTGTCCGTCCCCATACGAAGCTGCCTCTGGACGTGCATCTCATGGTGGATCGGCCCAGCAGCTGGGTCAACCCCTTCCGGGACGCGGGGGCGGATATCCTGACCTTCCATGTGGAGGCCGAGACCCATGTCCACGGCCTGCTCCAAACCATTCACAACGCCGGTATGAAGGCAGGCGTGGTATTGAACCCGTCGACCCCCCTCTGTATGTGCGAGGAAGTGCTCGAGGACTGTGATATGGTTCTGCTCATGAGTGTGAATCCCGGCTTCGGGGGGCAGAAGTTCATTCCTCAGGTCCTTAAGAAGGTGGAAACTCTGAACGCCCTCAAAACACAGCGCGGCTTATCCTTTGAAATTGAGATGGACGGCGGCGTCAACGCCAAAACTGCGCCCCTCTGCCGGGAAGCCGGAGCGACCGTGCTGGTGGCCGGCAGCGCCGTGTTCACTGCAAACGACCCCGGGGATATGATCCGACAGCTGCGTGGCTGAGCTGCGATCCCTTTTCAACCGAGTCAGGGGGCTTTTCGACGAGCTGAACGGCCGTGGGCTCGTGACCTGTGCCGCGTCTTGCGCCTTCTACTCCTTTCTGTCCCTGTTTCCCGTAGCCGCTCTCGCCGCCTCGCTGGTGCCCTGCCTTGGCATCGACCAGGCGGCTTTGTTGCGCTTTCTGGGCAGCATTGCCCCGGAAGGCGTGGGTGCGCTGCTGCAAGCGATCCTGTCCAACGTGTACGAGCACGTCTTCCCCGCCCTGCCCCTCTCCATTTTAGCGCTCCTATGGTCCGCCGCCCAGGCTTTCTCGGAGCTGCTGAAGGGCATGGCCGCCATGACCGATCCCACAAGGCAGACCGGATTTCTCGCACGCCGGCTGCGGGCGATCCTGCTGACTATGGCGCTGCTGACCACGCTGCTGCTATCCCTCTCGATACTTATCTTCGGCGCCAGGGTCGCACTGTTCTTGGGGGTCCTGTTCCCCCGGATCACCGGCTTGCTGCTGTTGTTCCTTCGCCTCAGGCACCTGTTCATGGCTATACTTCTATGGCTCCTGTTCGTCTTCCTCTATCGGTCCATTCCCTGTCAGCGATTTACCTTTCGAGAGGTTCGTACCGGAGCCGCCCTGGCCGCAGCGGCCTGGATCTGTTTTTCAGCCCTGTTCTCCCTGTATGCCAGTCGGTTCTTTGATCTGACTCTGTACGGAGGGATGGCGGCTATGGCTCTCACCATGCTGTGGCTCTTTTACTGCCAATATATTGTCCTGGTAGGCGCTGGCATTTGCGCCTGGAAACGCAGAAAAAAGGAAGCCGCGCTCATGGCGACAGCTTCCTAAAACAAGTCTCCCTTATTTCAACGTGACCACCGTGACGCCTGCGTCCCCTTCCCCGTAGGCCCCGATCCGATAGGATTTGACCCGGGGATGGTTCTTGAGATACGCCTGGATGCCCGCCCGCAAAGCGCCGGTACCCTTGCCGTGGATGATATTGAACTCCTTGCGGCCGCTCCTAGCGCACAGGTCGATATACCGGTCTACCTCCAGCATGCCGTCGTCCACGGTCATCCCCCGAAGATCCAGGTCCATCTTGACCTCCTGGATGTCCTGCAATATGGGCTTCCCCGTGACAGGCGTCCGCTTCTTCTGGGCCTTGGGCAGAGGCCGCAGATCCGAAAGAGGTACGTTCATCTTGATGACTCCCGCCTGGAACTGCGCCATGCCCCGGGCGGCGGGGCCCTTAAGCACCGTGGCGGTGTTGTGGATGCTGATCACATGATAGCTCTCCCCAGCCTTCACCGTCTTGGGCGCTTCGCCCAGATCCTCCTCCGGGAGGGCGGTGTCCACGAGATCGTTCTCCGAAGCGCGCATGCCGTCTCTTGCTTGCTGAATGGCCCGCTCCAAAGCCTTATAGTCGATGTTCTTGACGTTCCTCAGCTCTGTGATGAGTCGCTCCATCTCCCGCCGGGTCT
>JAZRUD010000099.1:0-5259 GCA_045652385.1 Clostridia bacterium | reverse complement strand
CACGCCTCTGCCCACGGCCACGCCCACGGCATCGCCCATCCCCTTCTCCTACTATGCGCCTACGGTGAACATGACCTTCGAGGAACTGGTGGGGGGCCTCGAGGACACCTATTACGAGACGGACGGCAGCGAGGTCGTCTGGCCCAAGGGCTATCCCGCCCCGGGCACCTACAAGCTGATCGTGGACATCCAGTGGCAGGTGGTCATGGCCTTCAAAAAGGACGCCAACGGGGAGTACACCGTGCCCGTCCGCTACATGCTTTGCTCCACCGGCAGCCCCAAGCTGGGCAACACCCGCCTGGGCACCTTCCCCCTGAAGGAGTGCCGGCTCCGGTTCGGCACCTTCGCCGGCGGCGACTATTCGGCCCAGTATTGGACGCTGGTCGTGTCCAGGACCTACTTCCATTCCGTGGTCTACCGGGGGGGCAGGGGCGGCAAGAAGGACCTGAACAGCCTGTATGTGGACAAATACCTGAAGCTGGGCTCCAAGGACAGCCACGGCTGCATCCGGCTGCCGGTGCCCGACGCCCGCTGGATCTGGTACAACTGCGCCTACGGCACGGAGGTGGAGATCCGCCAGGGCAGCAAGAACGATCTTGAGACCAAGGCCATCCGGGAGCAGCTGAAGCTGGCCGAACCGCCCAAGGTGGTCACGGGTCTGGTTCCCGGCGGCAGCCCCTACACGGACAACTGGACCATCGAGGACGTGCCCTTGGAGGTGGAGTTCGTCAACGCCACGCCTCCCCCCGCGCCCAAGGGATGATCCAAATCGCCAAACAAACAAAAAAAGACCGGGTTTCCGGTCTTTTTTACATATATTCCACTTCTATCCCCTTCTCCTTGGCGAAGCTGACGGTCTGGGCGGTGCCGCTGGGGGCGCGGGTGAGGTAGGCGATGCACAGCTCCGCGTTCTCCACCAGCTGCCGGTTTCTGAGGGCCATGCAGCCGGGAAAATAGTGGTTCGAGAGGTAGAGCACCTCCTCGGCAGCCTTCTTCTGTCGGTCCAACTCCGTCTTGTCCCGGGCGCTGAATCGATCCCCGAAGCCCGTGTAGGGGAGCAGCAGCGCCAGCTGGATGTCGAGATGCCGTTCCCGCTCCAGCAGCACCAGCTTTCCGCACAGCAGATCGAACCCTTCCGCCCCGCCGGCGTAGAATCGGCGCGCCCCCCGGTCGAAAGCGCGGCGGATGGCCGCCTCCGTGTTCGCGACCAGCTGCCGATAGGCGGCGGATCGAAGCGGCGGCAGGTCCCTGTGCCCGGTGAAGCAGACGGACCGGACGGAGGTGCAATTGGAGCGCATATCTTCCATAACAGGAAAACTATACCACATTTTGCCCGTCCTGTCCCCGGAAACTCGTTTTTATTTTATCTTTTTTGTTAACCTTTTGTTTTTCGACAGACAGGGCCGGAACAAGATGATACAATGGCACCATCCCAAAATGAAAGGGAACGACTATGAAACAGATCAAAAAGAGGAGACGGGTCCTGCGCATCGGCAACCCCATCGGGTTCAGCCTGTTCTGCCTGGTTTGCCTGGCGGTGCTGGCAGGCCTGTATCTCGGCATCTCCTGGGCCATCAAGAACGGCCCCGGCGTGGTGAAGGCCATGCGCACCGCCGTCCAGGAGGAGGTCATGGCCACGCCCACCGTGGAGCCCTCCCGGGAGCCCAAGGACGAGCTGCTGCCCACCCATACCCCCACGCCGGAGGTGAAGGAGACGCCTGCCCTGGGCACGCCCGACGCGTCCACGCCCAGCCCGGAGCCCTCCGTCTATGTGACCGCCGGCCCCGCGGGCAATATCGGCGCGGCCCTGTACGGCCAGATCATCGGCATCGACGCCGCCCGGGACAGCACCTCCAAGTATAGCTCCGAAGCGGCCAACAACCTGATCCTGGCCAACCACCTGAAGCGGTATTTGGAGAGCCAGGGCGCCACCGTGGTCCTGAGCCGGACGGAGGAGACCAAGGGCGAGCTCACCAACGAGGAGCGGGCCCGCATCTTCAAGAACGCCAACTGCACCTATGTGATCCGCCTCATGTGCAACCACATCAACGCCAAGACCTCCGCCTGCTACGCCCAGGCTTCCAAGGGCAATCAGAGCTACGCTCAGAAGCTGATCGACGCCTATACCGTGGCCACCGGCATGCGCAAGCAAAACGGCAAGGGCAACGGCGTGGAGACCAAGTCCGACTCCGTGGCCTCCGGCTGCGGCTGCCCCTGCGCGCTGCTGATTCTGGGCAACTGGGACAACACGAAGGACAAGGACAACCTGCAGGACGAGACCTTCATGGACCAGCTGTGCGAGGGCATTTTCAACGGCCTGGCGGCTTACATCGCCGACGAGCCCGTGCCCACCGCCACCCCCGCCATCACCGATCCGCCGGAGGAGCCGTAACCTGCGACAAGCATGAAAAAAGCCTCGTTTTCGAGGCTTTTTCTCGTTTTGGCTCACAAGCGCCGCATTCGGGGCAAGAGGGTTTCGTACAGCTCGTTTCGGTTCTCCGGCGTGACGAAGAACACTTCCGCCCTGGGCTGGGCGCGGACCGCGTTCAGAAAGGGCACGTCCGTGCGGCTCTTTACGGCGGCGATCACGGGGACGTCGCCTAAGAGCGCTTCCAGCACGGCAGCGGTGAACTCGTTCGCCTCGGCTTCGAAAAAGCCCAGCTCGTCCATGATCAGGATGCCGTCCGGGCGGGCGGCGCGAACGTACCGTACGCCCAGGGTGTTGAAGACCTGCAGATTGGGCCGATGGGTCCGGCTGTCGCAGACGCCGATGCAGTTTTCGTCCCGATAGACCCATTCCGCCGGGGGCTGCCCCGCCGGGTGGATGTAGATGGGGTGGAACCCGTCCGGGCCCGCCGGGCGCATCTTGGTGACGAACCCGTACAGGGGCAGGGGGCAGACCTCCAGGAGCCTTTGGATCAGCGTGCTCTTGCCGGCGCCCCGTTCGCCGCAGATGAGGATGTGTCGCTTCTCATTCATAGCTTTACGCCGCGGGAATCAGGGCTTTCGCCTGGACGCCGATGGAGTTCGCGACCAAAGCGTCGAACTGCTCGAAGGTCAGATCTGCGTGGTAGAACAGCTCATAGTATTCCTTCACCGCCTCGTAGAGATCGTATTGGGCTGTTTCGGGGTAGAGGAGCTGGCTCATCCACATCATGCCCAGGTACCGCTGGACGGAGGGCGGGAAGCCCAGCCAGTTATAGGGCCCGAAGGGCACCTCGTAGTATCGGCCGCTTTGGACAGCGGAAACGGTCTGCCACTCGGGGCGATCGGCGACGTCGCCGTAGATGCTGTCGGGGGAGAAGAGGATCACGTCCGGGTTCCAGAGCAAGATCTGCTCCATGTCCACCTCGTTGCCGGTGCCCTTCGACGACGGACTGTCCACCACGGCCAGGTTGTTGGAGAGCAGGTCGATGACCTCCGCATGGTAGCTCCCCCGGGCGATGACGTTCAGCCCCTGGTCCCCGGTGATGTACAGCAGGTTCTTCTTTTCCACGGCGTCGGCAATCTGGATCGTCCGGGCATAGACCCGGTCGCAGTAGGCGGCCAGGACTTCGGCCTCCGCGGGCATGTCCAGCAGCTCGCCCAGCTTGTGGTAGGCGTCGCCCATGCCGGCGGTGGGGGCGGTGATATGGACGAAGGGGATGCCGGTCTGCGCCTGGAGGGCGTCCAGATCCTCCACGACGGTCTTCTTGGGCTCGCCCACGTCGATGACCACCTGGGCGCCGCTGTTCAGCAGAGTCTCCAAATTCAGCTCGCCCTTGCCGCCGTAGAGCTGGCCCAGGAAGGGCAGGTCGTAATACTTGGCGTCGAAATACTGTTCCGCGCTGTTGTCCCATTTGCTGGCGATGCCCACCAGCCGGTCGGGGCAGAGGGCGAAGAGAACGATCTGTGCGAGGGGGCCGCTGACGGCCACCCTGTCCAGCGCATAGGGCACCTCCACGGTCCGTCCCACCGAGTCGGTGAAGGTCCGGGTTTGGGGTATCTGCACCGTGGGGGAGCCGGAACAGGCCATGGACAGCAGCAATAAAGCCGCCAGCAACAATGTGACGATACGTTTCATGTTTTGATCCTCTCTCATTCTGTATATATTTTTCGTATATCTTCGGCGTCGATGACGATCATGCCCACGGGCCGAACGGCGCGCAGGTAATAGGGAAAGGCCGGGTCCCCGGTCTCTATGAGCCGGGATCGGACCTCCCCTTCGGTCATGGCCCCCTCCGGATCGTAGAGCCGGAAGAAGCGGACGGCGTCGGAGAGGCTCCGGAAGGGCTGACCCATGTCCACGTCGAAGACCTCGGTCTCGAAGGGCACGCCCAGACGCGCCAGCTCGTCGCAGGTCAGCGGATAGGTGAATTTTCGGATGGCGCCCGGGTCCCGGGTGAAGCGGTGGGTGTTCCAGTTTTTCTTGAACAGGATCAGCCTGTCCCGGCAGTGGTCCCCGGCCCAGCTCAGGGTCTGGGCAACGCTGCCGAAAAAGCAGAACAGGGCGTTGTCGTAGAGCTCGTCGGCAGGCAGGGCGAAGACGTCCCCCCTCCGGACGGTGAGCCGGACGCCTTCTAAGGCCGCACTATCGCGCAGATACTCCAAAGGCAGGGGAGAGAGGTCCATGGCGGTGACGGCAAAGCCTCGTTTCGCCAGAGCCAGGGACAGATGCCCGAGCCCGCAGCCCCCTTCGAAAACGGCGCTGCCGGGGGCGAGACGGGCCGCCGCCCTCTCCGCCAGGCGGTCGTAGCTGTGGGTATACGACGCGCTGTCGTTCCAAAAGGCAGCGCTTTCCTCGGTCCAACGAAACATCAGCTTTCCTCCTTCGGCGCCAGCACCGGCCCCTGCTCCGTCTCGATAAGCTCGATCCGCCGCCCGTAGAGCTGCTGCAGCAGGTCCGCCGTGACGATCTTTCGGGGCGCTCCCAGGGCCAGCATCCGCCCTTCCTTCAGGGCCAGGGCCAGATCCGCATACCACAGGGCGTGCTGGGGGTCGTGGGTGGAGAGAAGGACCGTGTACCCCGCCCGACTGAGCTCCCGGGCGGTGTGCAGGACGTGGAGCCGGTTTCCGTAATCCAAACTGGCCGTGGGCTCGTCCATCAGCAGGATCTTCGCCTGCTGGGCGAGGGCCCGGGCGATGAACACCAGCTGCTGCTCGCCGCCGGACAGGTGATCGAAGGGGCGGTCGGCTAAGTGGGCGATGTTCACCCGCTCCATGGCCGCCCGGGCTGCTGTCCGCTCCCTCTCTCCGGGTACGGCGAAGGGCGACAGGGTG
>JAZRUD010000098.1:0-1395 GCA_045652385.1 Clostridia bacterium | reverse complement strand
CCGCCCATACCCGCTGCTGAAAGGCCGTGCCCGCAGCGGCGAGGGACGGCGTGGGGCCCAGGTCCCGGCCCTCGAAATAGACGTCCAGCCAGGCGAAGGCGTCATCGAACAGGGGCAGGGCCGTGCGGGATCCTTGGCTGGGGCCGAAACGAAGGCCTGTCAGGGCGGCGCCGTCGGACGACAGGGCCAGAGGCCCCACCGGGCTGTCGTATTGGGTATAAAACATGGGTCGCCTCCTCACACTAAGAACCACAGGAGCGCTCCGGCGGCCATCAGGCCCCAGCCGAGATACGCGGGCTTATTCCGATTGGGCAGGAAATAGTCCGAAACGAACAGCATCCCCGCGAACCACAGCAGGAGAGCCGCGCCGCTGCAGGGCGGCAGGGTGAGCCCCGACACGGGCACCAGCTCCGCCAGGGAATGAAGATAGTACAGCACGCCCTTGGGGAGCAGGGCCAGGACCCGGGCCACCCCCGGCAGCAGCGGATAGAGGAGCACCGCCATCCAGCCGGGGATCAGGAACAGAGGGGCCGCCGGCAGCGCCAGGAGCGACAGGAACATCCCCACCCAGGACACCTCCCCGCCGGCCACGGAAAGCAGGGGCATCATGCCCAGGAATACGCCCACGGCCCCCGCCAGCAGGCCGCCCAGCCCCTCCCGCCGGCCGTGCAGCAGGTCCGTCACGGGACCGGAGAGGCAGCAAAGGCCCCAGACGGCCCCGAAGGACAGGCGGAAACCGGACGAGGCAAGAAGGGACGGGTTCATGAGCAGCAGCAGCGTCCAGGCGCAGCCGATCTCGCTGATAGGATCGTCCTGCCGATCCAGCAGATGGGAGAACCGGACCGTCAGCAGCATGATCGCCGCCCGCAGGGAGGAGGGCGAAAGGCCCGTCAGCAGGCAGAAGAGGAACAGCAACAGGCCGGACAACAGAAGGCGGAGCCATTTGCGCCTGCCCCGAATGAGCTGCAGGGCCGCCCCGCAGACCACGCCCACGTGGAGGCCGGAAACGGTCAGAAGATGCAGGAGCCCGCTGCGGCGAAAGGCCAGGAAGGTGAGATAGTGGACGTCGTCCCTGTCCCCGAACAGCATGCCCTTGGCGATGCCGGCGCTGTCGCCGAAGAGAGCGTCCGCCGATGCGCCCAGCTTCTCCCGCCAGCGGAGGGCCAGCCCGTAGAGAGGGTCCGCCCGTCCCTGCCGGACGACGATCTCCCCCGCCTCCCGGGCCGCGTACAGCACGGTCTTCAATCCCCGGACCGCGCCCTGATCGTCCGGCGTCACCCGCGCCCGGAGGGACAGGGCGTCGCCGTAGCCAAGGTCGGCTCTGAAGGGCACGGTGAGGGCCATCGCCCCCGGCACCCGCTGCCCGTCCAGGGTGATACGATCCAGGACCAGGTC
>JAZRUD010000097.1:0-10579 GCA_045652385.1 Clostridia bacterium | reverse complement strand
CGATGGGGGCCATGTCGAAGTAGCTGGCGGCGTCTGCTGTCCGGGTGGTGGGCAGCCCCTTCTCCTCGGTCTCAAAGTGGAAGAATTCCATCTCCGGCCCCACATTGAAGGTGTAGCCCAGTTTTTCCGCCTTTTCGAGGGCGTTCCGAAGCACGTACCGGGGATCGCCCACGAAGGGGGTGCCGTCCGGATTGTACACGTTGCAGATGATCCGGGCCGTCTTCCGCTTGGCAGGCATCCAGGGCAGCACCACGAAGGTGGAAAGGTCCGGATGCAGATACTGATCGCTCTCATGGATGCGGGTGAAGCCCTCGATGGAGCTGCCGTCGATCATGATCTGGTCGTTGACCACCTTCTCGATCTGGGATTTGGTCACGGCCACGTTCTTGAGCTGGCCGAAGATGTCGGTGAACTGGAGGCGAATGAACTCGATATCCTCTTCGTTGACGATGCGGACGATGTCTTCCTTGGTGTATTTCATGGGAATGCTCCTTTCCTATTTCGCGTTCGTTTTATGGTCCTGGGCCGCTTCCACCAATCCTAAGAACAGGGGATGGGGTTTGGTGGGCCGGCTCTTGAATTCGGGATGATACTGGACCCCCACGTAGAAGGGGTGCTCGGTGAGCTCCGCGGCCTCCACCAGTCTCCCGTCGGGGGAGACGCCGGAGAAGGTGAGCCCGGCATCCAAAAGGCGCTGTCGGAACGCATTGTTGAGCTCGTACCGGTGGCGGTGGCGCTCGGCGATGGCATCCAGAGCGTAATACTTATATAGAGTGGTCCTGGGCTGGATCTCGCAGGGCCAGCTGCCCAGGCGCAGCGTGCCGCCCTTGTCCACTTCGTCGCTCTGGCCCGGCATGAAGTCGATGACTTTGTGGGCGCTCTCAGGATCGAACTCCCCCGAGTTGGCGTCGGACCAGCCTACCACGTTCCGGGCGTATTCGATGCACAGGATCTGCATGCCGAGACAGATGCCCAAATAGGGAAGCCGCCCTTCCCGGGCGCAGCGAGCCGCCTCGATCATACCCTCGATGCCCCGGCTGCCGAAGCCGCCGGGCACCAGCACCCCGTCCACACCCGCCAGGTCCGTCGGGACGAAGGCTTCCGAGTCGATCCAGCGGATCCTGACCTGGACGCCCCGGGCGTACCCGGCGTGGTGCAGGGCCTCCACGATGGAGAGATAAGCGTCGTGGAGCTGGGTATACTTGCCCACCAAAGCGATGGTCACCTCCTCGCGGGAGGCATGAATGCGGTCCACCATCGCCCGCCAGGAGGAGAGGTCGATGTCCCGGACGGGCAAGTCCAGTTTTTGGCAGACGATCTCGGAGAAATGCGCCTGCTCCAAGTATAGGGGCGCTTCGTAGAGCACGGGCAAGGTCAGGTTTTCGATGACCGCCGCCCTGTCCACGTTGCAGAAGTTGGCTATTTTATCGAAGATGGTCTCGTCCGTAATGGGCTCGTCGGTCCGCAGCACGATGATGTCCGGGAAGATGCCCATGCCCTGGAGTTCCTTCACGGAGTGCTGGGTGGGCTTGGACTTGTGCTCCCCGCTGGCCTTCAGGTAGGGCACCAGCGTCACGTGGATGTAGAGGGCGTTCCCCCGGCCCACCTCCCGGCCCACCTGGCGGATGGCCTCCAGAAAGGGCTGGCTCTCGATATCGCCGATGGTGCCGCCGATCTCCGTGATCACGATGTCCGCGTCGCTGTGCTCCCCCACCCGATAGATGAAGTGCTTGATCTCGTCGGTGATGTGGGGGATGGTCTGGACGGTCTTGCCCAGATATCCGCCCTGGCGTTCCCGTCGGAGGACGTTGGCGTACACCTTGCCGGTGGTCAGGTTGGAATAGCGGTTCAGATCCTCGTCGATGAACCGTTCGTAATGGCCGAGGTCCAGATCCGTCTCAGCCCCGTCCTCAGTGACGTAGACCTCCCCGTGCTGGTAGGGGGACATGGTACCCGGGTCCACGTTGATGTAGGGGTCCAGCTTCTGGGCCGCTACCTTATAGCCGCGCGCCTTCAGCAGCCGCCCTAGGGAGGCCGCCGTGATGCCTTTGCCCAGGCCCGAGACCACGCCGCCGGTCACGAAAATGTGCTTCATCCAAGGCTCCTTTCCGCTTTCGTTCCATAGAGAAGGGCGCCTGTCCGAGGGGAGTTTCCCCTACGGACGGACGCCCTTGCGTTCATCGTTTTCGTGCCCTTCCAGGCACCCTTCTTTCGTTTCCCGTCTCGGTGTTTGGCGAGATAATATATCATATACAAACAACATAGCGCACAGTATAGCAGGCCCTTTTCCCGTTGTCAACCCTCTTTTTGTAAAGAAATCCAATGTTTTCGAAAATGAAGGGCGCTCTGCAAAAAAAGAATCCGGATGAATCGAATCCTGCATAAAAAACTTAGAAAACCTGGCCTTTCCGAAAAAGCTCCAAGAAAATGAAGGAAAGGTATTGCAAATAATTCACGCTTGCTTTACAATAGCCTCATATTGTTGCCATCATCCCTGGCGCAACAAATACAAAAAAGGAGAATCGTTATGAAAAAGCTGCTTGCCATTCTATTGGTACTGTGCATGGTCGTGGCCGCCGCTGCCTGCGGCAGCAAGGAAGCCGCGCCCGCCGCGGAGACCAAGACCGACTCCGCCCCTGCCTCTGCCGAGACCCTGAAGGAAAAGGCCGCCAAGTTCGATCGGAAGAGTGAGTTCCTCACCGTCGGCACCGGCCCCACCTCCGGTATCTACTTCCCCATCGGCGGCGCCTTTGCCACCGCTCTGAAGGACTACGGATACCAGACCTCCGCTGAGGCCACCAACGCCACCGGTCAGAACATCCAGAACATCCTCAAGGGCGACTGCGAGATCGCCATCGCCATGCAGGACGCCGTCATGCAGGCCTACACCGCCTCCGGCGCCTATGAGGGCAAGGAAGCCGCTTCCGACCTGCGCGCCCTCATGCGTCTCTGGCCCAACTACGTCCAGCTGGTCACCACCGCCAACACCGGCATCAAGAGCGTGAACGACCTGCGCGGCAAGCGCGTGGGCGTGGGCGCGGCCAACTCCGGCGTGGAGATCAACGCCCGCATGATCCTGGCCGCCTACGGCATCACCTACGACGACATCACCCCTGACTACCTCGCTTACGGCGAAGCCATCGACAACATGAAGAACGGCCAGTGCGACGCCGTGTTCGTGACCTCCGGTCTTCCCAACGCCACCGTTATGGAGCTGGGCGTCAGCTATGACATGGTGGTCGTGCCCATCGACGGCGAAGGCCGCGAGAAGCTGGTCAGCGAGTATCCCTACTATGCCAAGAGCGTCATTCCCGCCAACACCTACAATAACAAGGAGGATGTGGAAGGCGTCTTCGTGTACAACATCATGCTGGTTCGCAAGGATCTGTCCGACGAGATGGTCTACGACCTGCTGGTGGGTATCTTCGAGAACATCTCCACCATCAAGGCCTCCCACAACGCCGCCAACAAGAACATCGACATCACCTTCGGCGTCGATGACATCCAGCTCCCGCTGCACCCCGGTGCCGAGCAGTTCTGGAAGGACAACGGCTACATCAAATAAGCTCTGATCTCAACGCCCCGCGGGAGGCCTTCGCGCCTTCCGCGGCTTTGGTTTATTGTGGGACAAGTCATGAACGGAAAGAAGCGCGGCGTTTGGGTCCTGGCCCTTGCCATCTTCCTGCTGGGCGCCTTTATCTGGTTTGGATTTTTCGCTCCCGTGGGCAAGGTGTTCCAGCTTTACGATCGCAGACGCGAGACGGTCGTTTTCTCCGCTCCGATCCATGCCGGCGACAAGCTCCGGCTGGAGATCGAGCATTCCTTTGAACACATCCCCTGGTACGAGTACTACACCGTGCGGGCGGACGATCAGTTCAACTTGGACGCCATCGCTGTGGCGGGCTATGGCGCAGGGATCCCGGCGGAGATGGACGTGCCGACCCATGTGGAGGGCGGGCTCGTATGGATGGAGGAGATCAACAGCGTCTTCCCCGAGTTCTCCTGGATCACGTCCGCGACCTACATGAAGGGCCTGCAAATCAACGGAGAAGAGGTCTTCGACTTCCGGAGCCTGCCCGACGCCAGCAGGATACGGGGAGAAATCATCACAGTAAGGGGGTATCTGACAGGTGTCCGACATTGAAAACAACAACCTGACAGCGGAAGCGGTGACTGAGCAGCCCATGGACGCCCAGCCGCTGGACGCTGCCAAGGGCGCGGAGGTCATGGAGAAATTCGAAAAGGAATCCCGCACCCGCAATTTTGAAAACAAGTGGCTGAAATGGATCGTCTACTACCTCTGCCTCGCCTTCACCGTCTACCATCTGGCGTACGCTTCCGGCATCCGGCTGCTGCAGATGGTCAACATCAAGCACCACGCCATCCACGTGGGCCTGATCCTGATCCTGGGCTTCGCCCTCTATCCGGCGTTCAAGAAGTCCAGCCGCAAGAAGATGGCCTGGTACGACTGGATCTTCATCGCCCTGTCCGTGATCATGCCCATCTACGTGTTCATCCGGTATCCGGTGTTCATCTCCACCGGCTTCTCGGGCGAGAACATCGATATCGTCCTGGGCACCATTCTCATCGTGCTGGTGCTGGTGGCCTCCCGCCGCCTCAGCGGCTGGGCGCTGCCGATCCTGTCGGTGATCTTCCTGCTGTACGCCCTGTTCGGCCGGTCCTTCCCCGGCATCTTCAAGCACCGCGGCTACACCTGGCATAGGATCGTCACCTACCTCACCACGGATATCTACGGCATCTACGGCACGTCCATCAAGGTGTCGGCCACCTATATCGTGCTGTTCATCATCTTCGGTGAAGTGATGAACAAATGCGGCATGGGCCAGTTCTTCAACGACATCGCCAACGCCATCGCCGGTCACACCAAGGGCGGTCCCGCCAAGGTGGCGGTTTTGGCCTCCGGCTTCCTGGGGTCCATCAACGGTTCGGCGGTAGCGAACGTGGTCACCACCGGCACGTTCACCATCCCCCTCATGAAGAAGACGGGCTATTCCAAGGAGTTCGCCGGATCGGTGGAGGCTACGGCGTCCGTCGGCGGGCAGCTGCTGCCACCCATCATGGGCGCGGCAGCCTTCGTCATGGCGGAGACGTTGGGCGTGAAGTACGGCGCCATCATCAAAGCGGCCGTGATCCCCGCCCTGATCTACTACCTGGGCATCATCATCCAGGTCCAGATGCGGGCCACCAAGGACAACCTGAACGGCCTGCCCAAGGACCAGATGCCCAAGGTGAAGGACGTGATGAAGGAGCGGGGCCACTTGCTGATCCCCATCCTTTTCCTCCTTTACATGCTGATCTTCAGCGGCGTCACCGTCATCCGCGGGGCTTTCTGGACCATCATCGTCACCATCGTGGTGGCGGAGATTCGGCCCGTGAGCCGCATGAGCTTTAAGGATATCTGCGACGCCTTCGTCCAGGCCGCCAAGTCCACGGTCTCCGTGGCTATGGCCTGCGCCTGCGTAGGCATCATCGTGGGCGTCTGCGGCATGACCGGCTTCGCCCTGAACGTGGCCCACGCCATCATCAGCATCGGCGAGCACAGCTTGATGCTGACGCTCCTCTTCACCATGATCACCTGCATGATCCTGGGCATGGGCCTCCCCTCCATCCCCTCCTACCTGATCACCGCCACCATCGCGGCCCCCGCTCTGGTGGAGCTGGGCCAGCCGGAGATCGCGGCCCACATGTTCTGCTTCTACTTCGCCATGTTCGCCAACCTGACCCCGCCGGTGGCCCTGGCCTCCTTCGCGGCGGCCGGATTGTCGGGCGGCAGTCCCATGAAGACGGGCTGGCAATCGGTGCGATTGGCTTTAGCGGGCTTCATCGTGCCGTTCATGTTCGTCTATAATCCCCCGCTGCTGTTGGAGAACGTGACGCTCCTCTCCGGCCTCCAGGTGGTCATCACCGCCTGCACCGGCGTGGTGCTGATCGCCGCCGCGGCGGAAGGATACCTCATGGGCCGCATGAACATTCCCATGCGGGTATTGGCGGGCGTAGGCGCCTTCCTGCTGATCGACAGCGGCCTTTGGACCGACTTGGGCGGTCTTGCCGTCCTGGCCGCCATCCTTCTTGGCCAGAAGTTCCTCTTCAACAAGAAGGGCAAGCCGGAGCCGCAGCCAGTCTGACGCAGGCTTAAAGCTACGAACCAGGGAGCTGGGCGGAAACGCTCAGCTCCTTAAATTATATATTCATTCTTGACACCGGGTCGAAAATGTAGTATAAACATACTAAACCGATAGGAAAATGAACGGAGAGCTCCCATGAGAAAGGCGACCTTCAACTGTATCTGTTGTTGTACCGCGCTTTGCGGCCGCCTTGTCATGCCCATGTAGAGTTCCCGGAGAAGCAAGCTTGCCGGAGGGCCCTGATGGGGCTCTCCGTTTTTTATTTGTCATCCGCCGTTCGGTTTTCATATTCTATCCCTTAGGAGGTAAATCCCATGTCCCGCATCTACGCTTCCGCCGACGAGCTCATCGGCAACACGCCCCTTCTGGAGGTCAAAAACATCGAACGTGAAGAAGGGCTTGCGGCCAAAGTATTGGTCAAGCTGGAGTATTTCAACCCCGCCGGTTCCGTCAAAGACCGCATCGCCAAAGCCATGATCGACGACGCGGAGGAAAAGGGCCTGCTTCAGCCCGGCTCCGTCATCATCGAGCCTACCTCCGGCAACACCGGCATCGGCCTTGCGTCCGTGGCCGCCGCCCGGGGGTATCGGATCATCATCGTCATGCCCGAGACCATGAGCGTGGAGCGCCGTCAGCTCATGAAGGCCTATGGGGCGGAGCTGGTCCTCTCCGAGGGAGCTAAGGGCATGAAGGGCGCCATCGCCAAGGCCGACGAGCTGGCAAAGGAAATACCGGGTGCCTTCATCCCCGGCCAGTTCGTGAACCCCGCCAACCCCGCCGCTCACTATGCCGCCACCGGTCCCGAGATCTGGCGGGACACGGACGGTCAGGTGGACATCTTCGTGGCAGGCGTGGGCACCGGCGGCACCATCACCGGCGTGGGCCAGTACCTGAAGGAGCAGAATCCCCAGGTTAAGGTCGTGGCCGTGGAGCCAGCCTCCTCCCCTGTCCTCTCCGAGGGCAAGGCCGGAGCCCACATGATCCAGGGCATCGGCGCGGGCTTCGTGCCGGAGGTGCTGAACACCGCCGTCTACGACGAGATCATTCCCGTATCCAACGAGGACGCCCTGGCCACCGGACGCCGCATGGGACGGTCAGAGGGCGTGCTGGTGGGCATCTCCTCCGGCGCTGCATTGTGGGCCTCTCTGGAGCTTGCCAAACGCCCTGAGAACGCGGGAAAAACCATCGTGGCCCTCCTCCCCGATACCGGGGACCGGTATCTGTCCACGCCCATGTTCGGAGCCTGATATGAGCGAACAGATGCAAGCCCTCGCCGCCATCCTGGCGGGAAGCGAACAGAAGGAAGCGAACCGGGACTTTCAGGGGTTTCGTCGGCAGACGGAAGTTTTGACGGATCGGCTGATCGCGGCCATGTTCCCTCAGTACGCCGCCCAACCCCTGCGCCGGGAACAGGCGCTGCAGGAAGCCGGAGAGCTGCTGGTATCCTGCCTTGCGCGGGTGCTGCCGGCGGAGCGCGATCCCGAGGCAGCGGCGGACGCTTTGTTCGCCGCCCTGCCTAAGGTCCATCGGCAGCTGCTGACGGACCTCGACGCCGCCTACGAGGGGGACCCGGCCGCCGCCAGCGTGGACGAGATCATCCTCTGCTATCCCGCCTTCCCTGCCATCGCCGCCTACCGGCTGGCCCACGTGCTGTACCTCGAAAAGGTGCCGCTGCTGCCCCGGATGATGACCGAGTACGCTCACAGGACCACGGGCATCGACATCCATCCCGGCGCCGCCATCGGCGATTCCTTCTTCATCGACCACGGCACCGGCGTGGTCATCGGCGAAACCACCACCATCGGTGAGCACGTGAAGCTGTACCAGCACGTGACGCTGGGCGCCAAGAGCTTCGAGCTGGGGCCTGACGGGAACCCGGTGAAGGGCATCAAGCGGCACCCGGATATCGGCGATCGGGTGGTCATCTACGCGGGGGCCACCATCCTGGGCGGCCGGACCCGTATCGGCAGCGACTGCGTCATCGGCGGCAGCGTGTGGCTCACCCGGTCCGTGGAGGCGGGCAAGATGGTCCTGGCCAGCGCCGCCGTCACCGAGGGGCAGATGACCCGGGACATCATGGGCGACAGCCCCCTGGACAGCGCTCAGCTGTAGGGCACGGTTGACAAAGTTCTGTGCCTGTGCTATATTCCTTTCGAAGCGAAATACAGTCTTTGGGGCAGGGTGAAACTCCCGACCGATGGTATAGTCCATGAACCTCCTTTGGAGGCCGACCCGGTGCGATTCCGGGACCGACGGTACAGTCCGGATGGGAAAAGACGTTCGCGCGCCTATGATAGACGCTCTACGGATTCCTGAGGCTGCACGGCTTCGGGAATCTTTTTATTGGAGGTCATCTCATGGAAAACGTCAAATTCATTCTGGTGTGTCTCGCCATCTTCGCCGGGCTGTTCCTGCTGGCCCTGTGGTTTGAAAAGCTCCTGGTGAAGGAGCGCAAGAAGCTCAGTGACACCCATTACATCACTTACACCGCCATCCTCTCCGCCGTGGCCGGGGTTCTGATGCTGTTCGAGATCCCCCTGTTCTTCGCCCCCAGTTTCTATAAACTGGACCTGAGCGAGTTGCCGGTGCTCATCTGCACCTTTTATCTCGGGCCCGTGGCGGGCGTGGTCAGCGAGTTGCTCAAGGTGACGATCAAGCTGATCCTCAAAGGCACCACCACCGCCTTCGTGGGCGACTTCGCCAACTTCGCCGTGGGCTGCTCCTTCGTGCTGCCCGCCAGCGTGATCTACCACAGCCGTCCCAGCCGCAATCGGGCCATCCTGGGCCTTGCCGTGGGGACGCTGGTCATGACCGTTTTCGGCAGCGCCTTCAACGCCGTCTATCTGCTGCCCAAGTTCGCCACCCTGTTCGGCATGCCCCTCGACGTGATCGTGGGCATGGGCACCAAGGTAAACAGCGCCATCCAAAGCGTGTCCACCCTGGTCCTCTTCGCCGTGGTTCCCTTCAACCTTCTCAAGGGCGTCGTGGTTTCCCTGCTCACCATGCTCCTTTACAAGCGTATCTCCCCCCTCCTCCACCTGGGCGACGACAAAAAGAAGGAGCGGAAAACCCGCACATAACAAAAGCGCGGTGCAGCCGCACCATGGATCGATATACGAAAACGCCCCGCGTCTTGCGGGGCGTTTATCGTTAGGTCACCGTTCTACGCTGCTGCGTATCTTAGCCGATGAGGTACGCCAGCTCTTCCGGCAGGTGGATGCCAACGCCGGGGCCGATGTTGATGCCGATCAGCATCCAGATGGCCAAGAAGATAATCCAGGCGATCTGGAGCATAATGCCGATCGGGAACAAGCCTGCGGCAAAGGTACCGATCTTCAGATCCTTGTCGTACTTGACCTGCGCCACGCCCAAGGTAACCCAGATGTAGGGGGACAGCGGCGTGAAGGCGTTGGTGGGGGAGTCGCCCAGACGATAGATCAGCTGGATGAAGCCGGGGTGGTAGTTGAGCAGCATCAGCATGGGCACGAACACGGGCGCCAGGATGGCCCACTTGGCGGAGCCGGAGGGCACCAGCAAGTTGATAAGGCCGGTGAGGAGGATGAACGCGACGATCATGCCGAAGCCGGTGAAGCCAGCGGACTTGAGCAGGTTGGCGCCGGCGACGGCCATGATGGTGCCCAGGTTGGTCCAGTTAAAGAGCGCCTGGAACTGGCCGCAGAAGAAGCAGAACACCACGTAGCTGCCCATGGCGGCCATCTGATGGTTCATGCCCTTGACGACGTCTTTGGACTCCTTGAACTTCTTGGACACGAAGCCGAACACCAGGCCGGGGATCGTGAAGAAGAAGAACAGGACGGGGATCAGGTTGGAGATGAGGGGCGAGCCGACCAGGGCGCGCTTGCCGTCGGCCTCGATCTTGGCCAGAGGACCCCAGAAGAACAGCACGAGGATGATCGCGATGTAGATCAGGCAGGAGATACCGGCCCAGCGCAGGCCCTTCCTCTCCTCGGGGGAGATCTCTTCGAGAGACATCTCGGCCTTGACGTCCTCATTGGGCTCGTACTTGCCGAAACGCTTATCCACGATCCAGTTGCAGACCCAGCCGATGACGGCGGCGCACATGAAGGTGGAGGCGAACATGAAGAACCAGTTACAGGTCACGTCCACCGCGTACTTGCCTTCACCAAGGAAGCCGTTCAGCGCGGTGTTGGTGACGCCCTGGAGCAGGGAGTCGGTGCCCGCAATCATCAGGTTGGCGGAGAAGCCGGCCTGAGCGCCTGCGTAGCCGCAGATCATACCCACGACAGGGT
The DNA here is from genome assembly GCA_045652385.1 of Clostridia bacterium. GTDB lineage: Bacteria > Bacillota > Clostridia > Christensenellales > CAG-138 > RUG472. The sequence goes on along the minus strand of JAZRUD010000097.1, from coordinate 162 downwards.
GCTTGCCTGCGGCCAAGTACAGAATGGCGGCGATGGGCGGGATGACGACCATGGCGGTATCGGAGGCCAGGTTGCCGCAGGTACCGACGAAGGCCACCACGAAGGGCAGGATCACCGGCGGGATGTTCTTCATCTTATCGGTGAGCAGGGCACGGATAAGGC
>JAZRUD010000096.1:0-2756 GCA_045652385.1 Clostridia bacterium | reverse complement strand
CGTGCTGAGCTGGTGCGCCTATACGCTCTTCGACGCTATGAACGTGGGCTTTCACTGCGCCCTCACCTACGCCACGCTGGACCTGGACAAACCCCTGACGGCCGAGCAGGTGACCGAAATGGAGGATATGGCCAACGAGCTGGCCCGGAAGAACCTGCCCGTCACCGCCACCGTCTACGATAGTGAGGAGGATCTCAAGGGCGTACCCCTGCGCAAGCACGCCGAGGGACTCGCGGCCCCCATCCGGGTGGTCAGCATCCAGGGGGCCGACGCCTGCACCTGCTGCGCGCCCCACGTCCACTTCACCGGCGAGATCGGCGTCGTGAAGATCGTTTCCGCCGTGGCCTACAAGGGCGGCATGCGCGTGACCTTCCTCTGCGGCGGCCGGGCCCTGAAACAGTTCCAGAAGCTCCAGGGGACCGTGGACGCCATCGCCCGCAAGTTCTCCACCGCCGGGGAGGAGGCCCTCGCCGCTGTGGAGAAGCAGGAGGCGGAGCTGAAGGCCGTCAAGAAGGAAAAGGCGGACCTGACCGGGCGGCTGGAAGCCTACCTCACCGCGGAGCTGAAAGCTCAGGCGGAGGACGTGAAGGGAAAGAAGCTCCTGGTCCGGCTCGCGGATACGGACCCCAGGCGGCTCAGGCCCCTGGCCCTCGCCACCCTGCCCGAGAAAGGGCTGACCCTGCTGCTCACCGAGAAGAACGGCCAGCTCTCCTACGTCCTCTGCGCCAACGGGTTGAAGCTGGACATGGGCGAGCTCATCCCCGCCGTGAACCTGGCCCTGGGCGGCCGGGGCGGCGGCCGGGGGACCCTGGCGCAAGGCAGCGCCCCCACCCCCACGGGGCTCCCTGAGACGGTGGAACAGCTTCGGACCTATCTGAAGCAGCGGCTGGCAAACTGACGCATACAAAAGGATCGCGGCGACGGCCGCGATCCTTTTTTCGTTACGGCTGAATCATTGCTCGCTGAAGCGCTCCCGGGCGTTGAAGACCCGGCTGACGGTGGCGTAATTCCCGAAGACGGTGAGCTTGTCCCCGGGACGGAAGACGGTATGCGCGGTGGCAGGCTCGGCCTTGCCGCTCCCGGACTCCACCAGCATGACCAGGATGTTGTGATCCTCCTTCAGGCCCGACGCCGACAGAGGCCTGCCTTGAAGCTCCTCGGGCACCTCGCAGAGGGTGACCTGGGCGATGGATTCCTTGCCGATATAGTCCATGAGCAGGATGGTGTTGGCGGAGTCCTTATGGACGATGCGGCCCGCCAGCTTCTCGATGATTCGATCCGCCATAGCCCGGATGGCCGGAACACGCATGACCCCCACGATGAACAGGATCACCAGCAGGGGGATGAGGCTGCTGATGAGGTCCGCCGCCAGTTCCGAGATCTTCAGGGAAAAGAACACGTTGATGAACGCGGACACGATGGTCAGATTGAACACGTACCCGAAGAGCATGGTGAGGCGGGCCAGGCGCCGCCGGGATCTGGTGGACAAAAGGAGCTCGCTCTCCCGGGTGGTGAAGCCGCAGCCCGTCAGCAGAGAGGTCACCTGAAAGCGGGCCTTCTCATCCGGCAGACCGGTAAAGCGAAAGAGCATGGCGAAGAGCTCCGAAATGACCCAATAGACCAAAATGATCAGCGCGAACAGGGAAAACGCAAGATAGATATTCATGCCGCCCTCCTTATGGTATCTCTATGGTAATACGGATTTCCCGTTCCCGCAAGAAAAAAATGAAGAATCCCGCCGCGACCGTTGCAAAGGAGGACGGAGTGTGCGACAATAAAAACAGGATATACGATTTAGGAGGGAATATGACGAAGAAACTGTTCCTTCAGGCCCTGACCAAGTTTTTCGCGGGCGTGCTGGCGGTGGGACTGCTGATCTTTCTCCCTGCGGGGACGCTGAAATACGGAGAGGGTTGGCTGCTCATGGGTGTCCTGTTCGTGCCCATGTTCCTGGCGGGGTTGTTTTTGATGGCCAAGGCTCCGGACCGGCTTCGGCGGCGGCTGGACGCCCGGGAGAAGGAGATGACCCAGAAGAACGTGCTCCTGCTCTCCGGCCTCATGTTCCTGGCCGCCTTCGTGCTGGCCGGGCTCAGCTTCCGGTTCGGCTGGCTGCGGTTCCCCCGCTGGGTCAGCGTCCTGGGCGCGGTCCTGTTCCTGTTGGGGTACGTGCTCTACGCCTTCGTGCTGAAGGAGAACGCCTACCTCGCCAGGACCGTGAAGGTGGAGAAGGGCCAAACGCTGGTGGACACGGGGCTCTACGGCGTGGTCCGCCATCCCATGTACGCGGCCACCCTTCTGCTGTTTTTGTCCATGCCCCTCATTTTGGGCTCCTTCCTTTCGCTCCTGGTCATGCTCGTCTATCCGTTCATCATCGCCCGCCGCATCCAAAACGAGGAGCAGGTGCTGATGCGGGAGCTGCCGGGATACAGGGAATACCGGAAGAAGGTCCGCTGGCGGATGATCCCCTTCCTTTGGTGACGGGAGGCAGGGTACGAAATCAGACATTCTTTTCTTTTGAACAGAGACGAGGAGGAAACGGCATGAACACACGAGAGCTCCTTCTGGACAAGGACTATAACTGCGCCGAAACGGTGCTGCTGTGGGCCGACGAACGGTACGGCCTGGGCGTCGTGCCCGAGGACGTGAAGCTGGTCAGCGGCTTCGGCGGCGGCCTGGGCTGCGGGGAGGCCTGCGGCGCCTTGCTGGGGGCCAAGGGCGCCCTCTCGATGGCTCTGGTCCGGGGCCGGGGGCGCGCC
>JAZRUD010000095.1:0-6434 GCA_045652385.1 Clostridia bacterium | reverse complement strand
CGCGAACCACCAGGGCGCGAAGAACCGCTCCGCCGCCACGACCTCGCCGGTGGCGCAGACGGCGCTGCCCATGGGATAGGACACCTTCGCCCGCAGGGTCGGGTCCTGGGCCTGCCGCTGATCGATGATGGCGTGGATGGGCGCGAGGACGCTCTCCCTCGTCTCGCCCACCAGCAGCCGCCGGTCGAAGGTGGCCCGGCAGTAGTGGGGCACCACGGACGCGCCGGGGTAGGGCTCCGATTTGATGTCCGTCAGCACCAGGATGCCGTCCCCCACCATCCGGGGGTCTTTTGTGGGCGGGAGCTTCGATATCTCGTCGATGAGGGCGCACATATGGGCGGCGGCGTTGACGCCCTTCTCCGGGTTGGCGCTGTGGCAGGGGACGCCGAAGGTCTCCAACACGATCTCCGCCCGGCCCCGCTGGCTGAGCTTCAGATTCCCCTCAGAGGCCACGCCGATGACGACCAGGTCAGGCCGGACGCGCCTGGCCACCTCCCTGGCGCAGACGCCCTCGAAGCACTCCTCCTGGACCACTCCGGCGAACCAAAGCTCCCCGGCGAAGTCCGTGCCCTTCTCCCTCAGGTACTGGGCGGCGGCCACGGCGAAGGCGGCGTCGGCCCCCTTCATGTCGCTGGTGCCCCGGCCGTAGAGCTTCCCGTCCCGCAACGTGGGCTCGAAGGGCGGCGTGGTCCAGTCGGACGCGTTGTCGGCGGGCACGGTGTCGATATGTCCGTCGAACAGGAGCCGGACGCCGGGCCGGACTCCGGCCGCGCCGGCCACCAGGTCCCCATACCGGTCCGTTTCCAGGGTGGTAAAGCCGTTCTTTCCCAAATACCCCTTGAGGATCTCCGCCACCCCCTGCTCCTCGCCGGACAGGCTGGGGCAGGCGATGAGCTGCTGCAAAAGTTCCAAGGTCTCCCGCTGCAAAGATTCGCTGATCATTTTTTACCCTCCAATACAGTTCCTGCATATACGCCCGTGAGTCGCCCCTCCGAAAGGGCGATCCGGCCGTTCACGATCACATAGTCCATGCCCTCGGCCCGCTGCTCCGGCCGGTCGTAGGTGGCCGTTACGTGGATGCGGTCCGGGTCGAACACCAGTATGTCCGCGTCCGCGCCCGGGGCGACGCGGCCCTTGCCGTTAAGGCCATACCGGTCCGCGGGCCGCCGGGTCATGCGGTTCACGGCCTCGGGCAGGGTCAGGGCGTGCATCCCGTTCACGTAGGTGTCGATCACCTGGCTGAAGGCTCCGTAGACCCGGGGATGGAGCTTCCCGCCGGTGGGGAAGGTGGCGTCGGAGATGCTGTAGGCGAAGGGGCTCTGCAGGATCCGGGCGATGTCCGCCTCGCTGGTGATGAAGTCGATCATGGTGATCTCGCAATCGTTGTCCCTGAGAAGATCCAGAGCGAAGACGGCCGGATCGTTGTTCCCGGCAGCCTCGGCGATGGATCGGCCCACATAGCAGGCGTCCTCCGGCCGCTTCAGGGCGGAGACGAAGATGTTCTCCCAGCCCACCAGGTAGACGTAGTTGTCGAAATCCCGGCCGTTCTCCAGCCGGTCCATAAGGCGCCGGCGGGCGCTGCCGTCCCGAAGCCGCTCCGTGATGGCGGCGGGCCCTCCCTGCAAAAACTCCGGGGGCAGGATATGGATGAGCTGGGTGCTGCCCGCGGTATAGGCGTACACGTCGCAGCCCACGTCCAGCCCCTCCTCCCGGGCTTTGGCGATGCGGTCCAGGGCCAGGGGGGCCAGCTTTCCCCAGTTCTCCCGGCCGCTGGCCTTCAGATGGCTGATCTGGAGGGGCACACGCAGCGCTTTGGCCACAGAGATCATCTCGTCGATGGAGGGGAGCAGCTTCATGGCCTCCTCCCGCATATGGACGGAAACGACGGTGTCCGAATCGCGAATGGGCTCCAGGGCGCGGACGAGCTCGTCCGTGGTGTAGTAGCACTCCGGCGCGTAGCCTAAGCCCAGCGACACGCCCGCCGCCCCGTCGGAGAGGGACAGCTCCAGACGCCGATGGATTTCGGCGTAGTCCTCGTCCTCCAGCCGGAGCTTTTGGAATCCGGCCACGCTCGATCGGATGGTGCCGCCGCCCGCCAGCATGAGGGCGTTCACCGGCAGGGGCCGTTGCTGCAGCGCCTTCAGGTAATCGGCCATGGCGTCCACGGGGATGCCTGCAAAATCGCCGGTCACCGGCTTGAGATAGGCGCCGATGGCCTCCCTGTACGGCCCCGCCTGGGGGGCCAGGGACAGGCCGCAGTTGCCGTTGCCGATGGTGGTGATGCCCTGAAACAGGTCGCAGTCCCCGTAGCCCGGCCGGAACAGGGCCGCGTCGGCGTGGCGGTGGAGATCCAGAAAACCGGGACAGACGATCTTCCCGGCGGCGTCCACGACCTCCTTGGCCTCCGCCGCTTTCAGGTCCCCCAGGGCTGTGATCTTCCCGTCCCGGACGCCCACGTCCAGCCGCTGAGCCTCCCGGCCGGAGCCGTCCAAAACGCTGCCATTCAAAATGACGATATCAAACATAATTGCCTCTGTGCTTTCTTGATACAGCGAGTATACTCCTTTTTCCGCCCATATTCAATCACGATCTATGTCTCCGGGCGGCTCCGGCGCAAAAAAGGAGAGCCTTGCGGCCCTCCTTTTTATTGATTTGCCTGTAAGGACGAATTACATCTGCTGAGCTTCCTTGGCGAGGACGGCAGCCTCCTCCTCGGCGGTCAGGTAGGCGGAGGGGGCGGGCTCGACGCCGCGGGCCCACTCGATCCAGTTGACCACGAAGAAGGTGATGACGGAGATCAGGCAGCCGAACACCACGGGCATCAGGATGACGCTGTTGCCCCATGCATTCCATGCGAGGAAGCCGGCGGTACCGGTGATGATGGAGAACAGACCGGAGTTCTTGGTGGCCCGGGGCACCACGAGGCCCAGAGCGTACGCGGCGAAGGGACCTGCGCAGCGGATGCCGAAGGCGAAGGTGTTCAGCGCGATGATGCTGGAGGCGATGCCGAGCAGCTGGATGGCCATGGCGATCAAAGCGCCGATGACGTTGCAGAACCGGGTCCAGAAGATGATCTGCTTCTCAGACAGTTCCTTCTTGCCGCCGAAGCCCTTGTACAGGTCGTTCATGATCATGGTGGACATGCACAGCAGGTTGGAGTCCGCGGAGGACATGGTCGCGCAGATGATGGCGGCGGACACGAGGCCGGTGATGATGCCGGGGGCGAAGTGGCCGGTGACGGTCATCATGGAGTTGGCTGCGGTGACGCCGGGGAGCTGATCCTGCGGCGCGAAGGCAGCGAGGCCGAGGAGGGTGGGGAAGATGGACATGGCCGCCATGAGGACAGCGGACAGGAAGGACGCGTTGCGGGCGGTCTTCTCGTCCTTGGCGGTCTCGAACCGGGTGACCATCTCAGGTCCCACGAGGAACGTGCAGATGTACTGGAAGATGTAACCGATGATGGAGGCCCAGCCGATCTGGGTGAAGTTCAGCTTTTCGCCGGGGAGCTTGGCAGAGATGGCCGCCCAGCCGCCGGCGCCCTTGAGGACGATGGGGGTGGCGATGGCCAAGCCGACGAGGATGATGATGAACTGGACCAAGTCGGAGATCTGGTCAGCGATCATGCCGCCGAAGGTCGTGTACAGGATGATGACGAGACCGGCGAACAGAAGGCAGACGTTCAGGGGGATGGAGGGGATCAGGGCGTTGATGACGGAACCGGACGCCAGGATCTGGGAGCTGGTCAGGCAGAACAGCGAGAACACGGACAGGATGGCCGTGAAGTTGCTGGAGAGCTTGCCGAACCGGCGGCCCACGACTTCAGGAATGGTGACAGCCAGGGTCTTGCGGATTTTGGGCGCGAAGTAGGCCAGAGGGATCATGGCGATGGAGCAGGCCAACACGTACCAGCTGGCGGAAAGACCCCATTCACCGAACGCCTTCTGGGCGACACCGGTGGTGCAGCCGCCGCCGATGTTGTTGGCGGACAGGGAGAAGGCCACCATGAAGAGGCCCATCCGGCGACCGGCGACCATGTAGTCCTTGGAGTTCTTGATCTTCAGCTTGCCCACGATGAAGCCGACGATCAGCATGCCCACGAGGTATGCCGCCACGATAATGAGCGGCAGAACTTGGATTTCCATACTTTCCTCCTATCATAATGATGTATTCGGGTTATCCCGCGACAATACTATAGCATACGGTTTTCCCAAAAGCCACAACTTTTTCACAATTCGCACAAAAACTCTTTGAAAAATTGAATAAAAAAGGGGCGGATCGTCGATCCGTCCCGATAAATAGAATGCTTACTGCTCCCTCGCCAGGTTCATGAAGCGGGTGTATTCGCCCTGCCATGCGAGCTGGACGCTGCCCGTGGGGCCGTGGCGGTGCTTGGCGATGATGATCTCCGAGGTGTTGTCCAAGGTGGCGTCGTAGACCTGGGGCCGATAGAGCAGAATGACCAGGTCCGCGTCCTGCTCGATGGAGCCGCTCTCCCTAAGGTCCGCGATCATGGGCGTGTGGTCCTGCCGGGTCTCGGGGCCGCGGTTCAGCTGGGCCAGCAGCACGATGGGCACGTTCAGCTCCCGGGCCAGCAGCTTCATGGCCCGGGTCATGTCGGAGACCTCCTGCTGTCGGGAATCGCTCTTGCGGTTCCCCATGCCCGTGCCGCCCATGAGCTGCATGTAGTCCACGATGACCAGATCCAGTCCCTGCTTGGCCTTGAGGCGGCGGCACTTGGAGCGGATGCTGGCCACGGTGGCGTTGCCCCCGTCGTCGATGTTGATCTTGCTCCGCTGCATGGGCTCCGCGGCGTCCATGATCCGGCCCATCTCCTCGTCGGTCAGCAAGCCCTCCTTGATCCGCTGGGAGTCCACGGAGGCCTCCGTGCAGAGCATGCGCATGACCAGCTGCTCCTTGCCCATTTCCAGGGAGAAATAGACCACGGACCGGTTGTCGTGGAGGGCGGCGTACTGGGCGATGTTCAGCGCGAAGGCGGACTTGCCCATGGCGGGCCGGGCGGCCACGATGATGAGGTCCGACTTCTGCAGGCCGTTGGTCATGCGGTCCAGGTCCCTGAAGCCCGTGGCGACGCCGGTGAGCTTTCCCTGCCGGGCCATGAGATCCCCGATCTCGTTGAGGGCGTCGGGCACGATGTCCCGGATGGGGGCGATGGAGTCCTCGGTCTTGCGCATGGAGATGTCGTAGATCCGCTTCTCCGCCTGGTTGAGGCTCTCGTCCACGTCCTTGTCGTCGTTCATGCCGTCCCGGATCATCTCGTTGCCGGCGTGGACCAGACTCCGCTGGACGCTGCGCTCCTCCACGATCTTGGCGTAGTAGCTCACGTTGGCCGCCGTGGGCACGAAGGCCATGAGCTCGGTCAGGTACACCGCGCCGCCGACCATGTCCAAAAAGCCCCGGCGCTCCAGCTCCTCGCTGAGGGTGATAAGGTCCACGGCCTGGCCTGCCGTGCGGATGTTGGCCATGGCCTCGAAGATCCGCTGATGGGCGGCGCTGTAAAAGTCCTCTGTCCGGAGCTGTTCCAGCACCAGTTCCAGGGCGTCTTTCTCCAGGAGCATGCTCCCCAGCACGGATTTCTCCGCGTCCAGATTGTTGGGCAATACCCGTTCCAGCCGTTCTTCCACTTTATTTCTGTTCCTCGACGATGACCTTCAGGTTGGCTTTGACCTCCTCGAACAGGGAGAGCTTGGCCACGTATTCGCCCGTGGAGCGCACGGAGTCCAGGCTGATCTTCTTCCTGTCCACCACGAGGCCCAGTTGCTGCTCGATGGCGGCGGCTACCTCCTTGCCGGAGACGGTGCCGAACATCTTTCCGTTCTCGCCCACCCGGACGGGGATCTTCACCACGGCGTTGTCCAGCTTCTTGGCCAGCTCCCTGGCCTTCACGCCCGCCTCGAACTTGCGGTGCTGGGCGGCGCTCTTCTGGATGTTCATGGCGTTCACCGCGGAGGAATCCGCCGGGGAGGCCATCTTCCGGGGCAGCAGGAAGTTGCGGGCGTATCCGTCGGATACGTTCACCACTTCGCCCTTCTTGCCGGTGCCTTTCACATCTTGCTCCAACACGACTTTCATATCACATTATTCTCCTTCTTGAGATGGATTGTTCAAAGACTCGCTTTCCGGTCCCTCCGGCTGCTCCTGGGGCCGGATGCAGCCCTTCAAAAGCTCCGCGGCCTCCGCCGTCGTCCTGCCCCGGACCTGGGCCCCGGCCATGGTCAGGTGCCCGCCGCCGCCCAGCTGTTCCAGGATGAGCTGCACGTTGATGAGCCCGTAGCTGCGGCCGGAGATGTTGACGTACTCGCCCATATCCGCCAGGGTGAAGGCGGCCTTCACGCCCTTCACCTTGAGGAGCTCGTCCGCCGCCCGGGCCGCCACCAGCTGGGGATCCTCGGTTCCCGGATCGCAGACGGCGATGG
>JAZRUD010000094.1:0-8097 GCA_045652385.1 Clostridia bacterium | reverse complement strand
TAGAGATCGCGGACGACTTTGCTCTGTTTTCCGCTATTCGGGAGTTCGCCGCCGCCAAGCGCGCCTATGACAGACTTTCCAACGCCCTCGAGGAGGCAGAGCAAACAGGCTACGGCGTAGTCACCCCTTCCATGGAGGAGATGGAACTGATGGAGCCTGAGATGTTTCGACAGGGCGGTCGCTGCGGCGTGCGGCTGCGGGCTAGAGCTAAGGGCTTACATATCGTAAAGGTGGATATAGATACCGAGGTGAGTCCTCTGATCGGTTCCGAGGAGCAGGCAAAGAACCTGATGGAGCATCTTAACGCCGCGCGTCAGGAGGACGTGAACGCTCTGTGGCAAACGTCATTCTTCGGCAAGACGCTGCAGGACATGGTGACGGAAAACATGCAGGGAAAACTGGGCGGCATGCCTGTAAACGTGCAGCAGAAGATGCAAGGGACCATCGAACGAATGGTCAACGAGGACTGCAACGGCCTTATCTGTATCCTGCTGTAAAAACTGGACACCCTAATTACCGGCTCTTTGCAGCCGGTACTCTTTTTTTTCTGGAGGATGCATGAACACTCGCACCGATATGGCCCATGAAGCTTTGCAGCGCTGCCCGTCCCTTTCCGGCGTGGAGGAGGAGAACGAATCTAAGGGCTGTATGCGCATCTCCCGCATCCGAGTTCGGACTCAGGCGGCGGAGCGAAAGCTGGACAAACCCAGGGGCAGCTATATCACGCTGACGCTGCCGGAGGATGGACTCGCTAGCAGAGAAGTCCGACAGGAGGCGGGCCGTTGTCTTGCCGGGGAACTGTCTTGGCTCATGGGGGAGGTGAAAAGCGTGCTCGTGGTAGGCCTGGGGAACAGGCACGTCACGCCGGATGCTCTGGGCCCTCAGACCATAGAAAACCTTTTCGTGACTCGTCACGTGCAAAACCATTTTCCGGAGCTGCTGCCGCCAGAGACTCGAACGGTAGCCGCCTTCGTAGCCGGGGTCATGGGTATGACCGGTGTGGAGACGGCAGAGGCGGTTACGGGTATCGCGTCCGTGCTGAAGCCCGATCTGATCGTGGCGGTAGACGCCCTGGCATCCTCTGAAAGCGATCATGTAGGAACTATGGTCCAGCTCAACGATACGGGCATCTCTCCGGGCGCGGGGGTGGGCAACTTTCGGATTGGGCTCAACAAGGGGACTTTGGGCATTCCGGTCATTGCATTGGGCATACCTCTTGTGCTGACTGCGGAGGCGATCCTGTACTCCGGCCTGGTTCGCATGGACGCAGAAAAGCTGTTTTCCGAGGCCAAACGACGGCTGAGCAGCGATTTTCTTTCCATGTGCGTTACTCCCAAGGATATCGACGCCATGGTGAAGGATGGGGCCACCATCCTGTTCTACGGGCTGAATCTTGCCTTATTCGGAGAGAATTACGGAGCGCTGGAAGGGCTCATGCGATAATCCGCTCCGTCCATGCATAGGGTAGTTCAGGGAGGTGTGAACCATGAAACACCGAGTGATCCGAAATACCCGTACCGGGAAAGAAAGGCTGATTCGTCTTCTTTTCATCCTGCTTCTTTTCTTGTCCGTACTGCGAGTTATCGACCTGTTGCCGGATGCAGAGTCTTCCGCTGCAGCAGTTTTTTCCGATTCTACCCCGATGTCGCTTATTCAGACTGAGGAGAAAACGTCTCTTTCCGTCGAAGACGTGGACACCGAACTCTTTTCTCAAAGTCTTGAATTTCGGGGACAAGACCCCAAGATACTCATCTATCATACCCATACCACCGAAGCGTACACAGCTACAGCGGCTTCCCCTTATGTACAGACCGGCTCTTTTCGCACAACGGACCCCAGCAAGAGCGTGTTGGCTGTGGGAGAAGCGCTGGCGACACGGCTCAGGACCCAGTACGGCTTCTCCGTGCTCCACGATACCACGGATCATGAGCCGCCCAGTTTGAAGACCGCCTATGATCGGAGCGAGAAGACCATGCGACGGTATCTTGAAAACTATCCTTCGCTGATCCTGTTCATCGATATTCACCGGGACGCGAGCTCAGACGAAAAGGATTACGTGATGGTGGATGGGATGCCTACTGCCCGGCTTATGTGCGTGGTGGGGCAGGGGACAAAGTACACCGATAAGCCGGACTTCGAGAACAACTTAGCTTTGGCTGCTTCGCTGACGAAAAACCTGCGGCGAATCGACAACCGGCTTGCAAGGGATGTTCGTGTCAAGACCGGAAGATACAATCAGCATGTGGGGCAATTGAGCTTGCTCATCGAGGTGGGGCATAACGCCAACACCCTGGAACAGGCGCTCCATGCCGTTCCCTCCCTGGCGGAGAGCCTCGCTTTGACGCTGGCTGAAATGACAGCTGAAGATTCTCGTGAGGAACTGCAACACGCATTTATGCGGCTGATTGTCCCTCAATGAGCGGGAATTGACAAAAAATAGGGAAAACGATAAAATCATATCGAAGAAAGCACCAATGGAGGGAAGACCCATGAGCACCATATTCAAAGGTTCCGGCGTCGCCCTGGTCACGCCGTTCACCAACGGAGAGGTGGACTATACCGCCCTGACGCGGCTTATCGAGCTGCAGATCATCAGCGGCACGGATGCCATAATCGTCTGCGGAACCACCGGTGAGGCGGCCACCATGTCGGTGGACGAACGGGTGGAGGTGATCCGGTTCGTGGTGGATCGGGTCAACCGTCGCATCCCGGTCATCGCTGGTACCGGCGGCAACAACACCGCCGCGGTCATCGACTTCTCCCGTACTGCCGAAGCCCTGGGGGTAGACGGGCTCCTTATCGTGACGCCATATTACAACAAGACCACTCAGAAGGGTCTCGTGGCCCATTACGGAGCCATCTGCGAGCAGGTGCATATCCCCATCATCGTCTACAACGTGCCCTCCCGAACAGGGCTCAACGTGCTTCCAGCCACCATGCGGGAGATCCTTGACACATGCGAAAACGTAGCGGGCATCAAGGAGGCCAGCGGCAACATCGAGCAGATCGTAAATCTGGCGGCCATGTGTACTGGGCTCGACATCTATTCCGGCAACGACGATCACATCCTGCCCATTCTGTCCGTGGGCGGCAAGGGCGTCATCTCCACTATCGCCAACGTGGTGCCTTCCGAGGTCCACAACCTGTGCATGGCTTTCTTCGCCGGGAAGTTGGACATTGCCCGCAAGCTGCAATTCAGCCTCTTGCCCATCTGGCGGGCCGCTTTCTGCGAGACCAATCCAATTCCCATCAAAACCATGATGGGCATGATGGATCTGTGCTCACCGGAATTACGGCTGCCGCTCGTTCCGCCCACGCCGGAGAACGAGGAAAAGATGCGCAAAGCGCTGAAGGACTTCGGATTGATCTCATAAGAGGTGCCTATGAAACAACGTGTTTTGATCAACGGAGTTCTCGGCCACATGGGGCAGGCAGTCCTTGCCACATTGAAGGCCGGAAATGGGGATCTTGCTCCCGAAGTGGGCATCGACCTGCAAGCTGGGGATTTTCCCGGGACCCTGTTCTCCTCCGCAGCAGAGGTGGATGTACCTTTCGATATCGCCATTGATTTTTCCAGGCCCAAGGCCACCATGGCGGTGTTGGAACTGTGTCTGCGGGAGAAAAAACCTCTCGTTACCGGCACAACGGGGCTGGGGGAGGCGGAGATGGTTCGATTGAAGGAAGCCGCCAAGGTGATTCCCGTCTTTTATTCCCGCAACATGTCGTTGGGCGTCAATCTCCAGCTCGCTCTGGTGCGGGCAGCGACCAGGATATTGGGGCAAGCCTTCGATCCGGAAATCGTTGAAACCCATCATAATCTGAAGGTGGACGCACCCAGCGGCACCGCCCTCATGCTGGCGGAAGCCATAGAAGAGGCGCGGGATGGGGAAAGCGAACTTGTCTTCGGCCGTCACGAGACCAACAAACGAAGGGAGAAAAAGGAGATCGGCATCCATTCCCTTCGCGGCGGAAACAAGGCCGGCGAGCACTCCGTCTTCTTTTTAGGCACCGATGAAGAAATCATAATTACCCATCGTGCGGGCAGCAAACGCGTCTTCGCGGAAGGCGCGCTGACAGCGGCTGCCTGGCTTTTGAAACAAAAACCAGGCTTTTATACCATGGAGAATGTTATCCGTATGTAGGATAAGTATGCAAAGAAATTATACAGCCTTTTTTCGCCAAAAATCACGGAAAAAGGCTGTTTTTGTCTGCATGTTCATAAAAAGTTCACATTTATAATGCTTTATTTTTTTGCAAATCATGGTATAGTGTTCATACATTGTTCATAAAATTCAGCCAAATTTGGGCTAACACAACATGTTGTGTCTGGAAAGGGGAGAACACACAATGAAAAAAGCAATCTCTTTGCTGTTGACAGCGGTCATGGTCTTTTCGCTGGTCCCAGCCCTGTTCGTTCGCGACGGTTTTGCCGCGGACGACAAGTATGTGCGAAACAAGACCTCTGGAGTGATCAACGTGCACGAGGCTGAACTCGATGGTTCCAAGGTCGTAGGACAGTTGGATCCCGGCGCTGTCGCCAAGTACGTGAGCGCCAGCGGCGCGTTCACGAAAATCGCCAATCCGGCGGGATATGTGAAGACCGCAGAGGTCACGGAACCCTATTCCATCACTCTGTCCGCGAAGGGCGGTAAGTTCCTTTATGACGGCAGCGATCATAAGCTTACCGTCACCTTGACCAACGGCACTGGATTTACCGTAGAGTATTCTACCGACGGCGGCAAGAGCTGGACCACTACCGAGCCTGTCCTGAAAGACGTCGGCAAGCTGACGGTCAAGGTCCGTGCCTGCAAGGACAATGTCATCCTGAACCATAAGGATGTGACGCTGGAGGTCACCATGACTCCGCCCGAAGGGACTGAAATCACCATCGTAGCCCATGCTGGTCTCAAAAAGGCACCCGTGCGTACTAGCGCCAACGCCAGCTCCGAAAAGATCGGTACGGCCAACGAAGGCGAGAAATACAAGATGATCTCCCGGGAAGGTTCCTGGTATAAGATTAAATTTGGTTCCAAGACCGGCTATGTCTATAACTGGTTCGTGAACGTAGGCGCCATCAGCACCGAGACCGACGTGGAGCCCGATCCTTCCGCCACGTTGACCGCTAAGGGCGGCACCTTCGTGTATGACGGCAAGGAACACAAGGTCACGGCTACGATGACCAACGGCGCCGGGTATACCATTCAATATTCCACCGATAACGGCAAGACCTGGACGAACAATGCTCCCGGCCAGACTGAGGTCGGCAAACTGACGGTCAAGGTCCGCGCTACCGGCGGCAGCCATCAGATCAAGGCTAAGGACGTGGTCATTGAAGTGCTGGAAAACATTCCCAGCGGCACGCAGGTCACCATCATAGCCCACGGCAGCACCACCAAGGCACCGGTCCGTTCCGGTTCCGGCACCAGTGCCGAGAAGATCGGTACCGCGCTCCCCGGCCAAAAGTACGACCTGCTCGGTAAATCCGGTTCCTGGTTCAAGATCAATTTCGGCGGAAAGCCCGGCTTCGTTTACTACTGGTTCGTTACCCAGGATGATCTTCCCGATCCTGAAGGGCCTGCTCCTGATCCCGATCCCACGATCGACCCTGCTGCCAAACTGACCGTGAAGGGCGGCACCTTCATGTACGACGGTTCGGAGCATAAAGTGACCTATACCCTTGAACACGGCACCGGCCTCACCGTTGAGTTCTCCACCGACGGCGGCAAGACCTGGACCACCAAAGTGCCCGGTCTCTCTGATCCCGGTACGCTGACCGTCAAGGCAAGGGCTACGGGCGGCAAGGTCGTGCTCAACCATAAAGATGTGACGTTGACTGTGACCAAGATGGCTCCGGTAGGCACCGCGATCACCATCGTCGCTCACAACGGCAACAATAAGGCGCCGGTTCGTACCGGTCCTTCCAGCAGCGCCACTAAGATCGACTCGCTCGATGCCGGTACCCACGGCACGCTGACCGGCCAGTCCGGCAGCTGGATCAAGGTCAAGTGCGGTTCCGTAGAGGGGTACGTATACGAGTGGTTCGTGAAGACCGGCACTCTGCCTCCCGACGAGAGCGAGTCCACCGTGGATCCCGATCCCACCGATGCCAAGCTGGAAGCCAGCGGCGGCGTGTTCGTTTACGACGGCAAGGCCCATAAGGTCACCGCCAAGCTGACGAACGGTGCCGGATTCACCATCGAGTATTCCACCAACGGCGGCAAGAACTGGTCCACCGCGGTCCCGAGCCTGACTGAACCCGGCAAGCTGACCGTGAAGGTCCGCGCCACCGGTGGCGGGCACATCATCACCCATAAGGATGTGAAGCTCCAGGTCATCGAAGGCATACCTGCCGGCACGCCCATCACTATCGTGGCTCACGGCTCGCAAACCAAGGCGCCTGTGCGCAAAGCGGCTTCCAATACCGCAGAGAAGATCGATTCCCTCGATGCCGGTCTGACTGGCACTCTCCTCAAGCAGGAGGGATCCTGGTACAAGATCAAAGTCGGAGGAGTGGAAGGGTATGTGTACAACTGGTTCGTCCAGGTTGGGACCATCACCGTGGAGGATTGACATCCTGATCCGTAGATACCATAAACGCCGCCTGGACAGGGCGGCGTTTTTCCTATTTTCTCTTTTCATTCCTGGTCAGGATATGGTATACTGATCGTACTAATCTGGAGAGGTATATGATGTCTATTCCCTTTGCGCATCTGCACGTCCACACCCAATACTCCCTGCTGGACGGAGCGTCCCGTATCCCGGCCTTAGTCGCTCGCGCCAAGGCTCTGGGACAGACCGCCATGGCCATCACAGACCACGGCGTTATGTACGGTGTCATCGACTTCTACCGTGAATGTAAGAAGCAGGGAATCAAGCCGATCATCGGCATCGAAACTTATGTAGCCCCCCGGGGGTATACCTTCAAGGATGCAAAGATGGACCGGGAATACGGCCATCTGATCCTGCTGGCGAAGAACGAGACCGGATATCAAAACCTCATGCGTCTTTCCTCCGAGGCTTTCATCCATGGCTTTTACTATAAGCCGAGGATCGACTACGATCTGCTGTCCAAGCATTGCGAAGGGCTGGTTTGCACCTCTGCCTGCATCGGCGGGGATATTCCTCAGTACCTGCTCCATGACCGTGACGAGGAGGCCTATCAGCTGGCTAAGCGCCTCAAGGGATTGTTTGGCGAGGACTTTTACATCGAACTCCAAAATCACGGTATACGGGAGCAGAAACTTGTTCTGCCAAAGCTGAAGCGGCTGGCCTACGAACTTGGGATCAAAACCATCGTCACGAACGATATCCATTACACGGACAAGGAGGACGCGGAAGCCCAGGACGTGCTGCTGTGCATCCAGACCCAGCGGTTTGTAGACGAACAGGACCGTATGCGCATGGGCGCAGAGGAGTTTTACTGCAAGTCCGCTGAGGAGCTGCTGCAGTTTTTACCCGGGGAGGAACAGTCCCTCCGGAACACCATGGAGATCGTGGATAAGTGCAACGTGGAGATAGAGTTCGGCAAGCGCCGCCTGCCCAAGTTCACGGCTCCCAGCGGCATGGATAACCGAACATATCTTCGACAGCTCTGCGAGGAGGGCATGAAAAAGAAGATGCCCGACGCCGGACAGGAAGCCTGGGACAGGTTGAATTACGAGCTGTCCGTGGTGGAAAACATGGGCTTCGTGGATTACTATCTCATAGTTTGGGACTTCATTCATTTCGCGAAATCTCACGATATCATGGTAGGACCCGGGCGAGGCAGCGGCGCGGCCAGTCTGGCGGCCTACTGCATGGGCATCACAGACATCGATCCGCTGAAATACGCGCTCCTCTTCGAACGGTTTTTGAATCCCGAGAGGGTGTCCATGCCTGATTTCGACGTGGATTTCTGCTACGAGCGACGGCAGGAAGTCATCGATTATGTGGGAGAGAAATACGGCGAGGGCCACGTGTCCCAGATCATCACCTTCGGCACCATGGCCGCCAAGGCCGTTATCCGGGACGTGTGCCGAGTGCTCCGCGTGCCCTATGCGGAGGCGGACAAGCTGGCAAAATTAGTGCCCAACATGCTCAAGATCACCTTGAAGGACG
>JAZRUD010000093.1:0-5840 GCA_045652385.1 Clostridia bacterium | reverse complement strand
CGCGTCGATCAACAGCCGATTGGTGTTCTGCAGGGAGATGGTGTGCTTGCCGCTGGTATCGGAGCAGGTGTAGGTGGTGGTGCTCACGATCTGCCGGAAAGTCTCGTTCTGCAGCGCCCAGGCGGTGAGCAGGGCCATGTCCCGGGCGGTGGAATAATTCCTGTTGCTGTCGTCCTTGCCGTGGACGGTGGTGAAGTGGGAATGGGCCATGCCCAGCTCCGCAGCTTTCGCGTTCATCTGGTTGGCGAAGGCTTTGGTAGACCCGGCCAGCTGTTCGGCGATGGCGATGGCGGCGTCGTTGCCGGAGGGGAGCATGAGCCCGTAGAGCAGGTCCCGAACGGTCCACTGTTCACCGGCCTCCAGGCCCATGAGGGAGTTGTATTTCTTGTTGAAATTGACGGCGTTGTCCGACACGGTGGCGACCTCGTCCAGCCGACCCGATTCGATGGCCAGCATGCAGGTGAGGATCTTGATGGTGCTGCCCGTGGAGCACTGGGTGTCGGCGTTCTTCTCGATGCCGTAGAGAGCCGTCGTAGGATCGTCGGCGCTGACCAAAATGGCATAGCGCTCCCGCAGGGTGCTCACGTCGAACCCATCCGCCTGGGCGGCGGGGACAGGCAGGAGCAGGAACAGAAAAGCGATGGCCAGCAGGGCGGCGACGACATTTTTACGCATATATATACACCTCATCGGTAAAAAGCATGGACTAATTCTATCCCCCGGACCATGCACCTGTCAATGGGACAGATGACAAACTTTTGTGCCGTAAGGATGAACATTTTATTACCGGCCGTTTGCAGCGGTGTCGGCGTTGACGAAACGGACGGTCAGATCCCTCCCATCCAGCAGCACCAGGGCGCAGCTCTCCGTGGAACCGCCCCGGGGCCGGGAGAGGGAGCCGGGGTTCAGCAGGAGCCTGGAGCCGTCGGCGGAAAGATCGGGCATATGGGTGTGGCCGTAGAGGACCATGTCTGCCCGGACCTCTTCGCCGCGATACAGCAGGCTGCTGAAGGAATAATACTGGTGGCCGTGGAGCAGCAAGAAGCGCTTCCCACCCAGGTCGATCTGCCGTTCGAGAGGCTCCCCGGACCGATAGTCGCAGTTTCCGCGCACGGCGTACAGGGGACAGCCGAACAGCTTCGAAAGATTCTCCCCGTCGCAGGCGTAGTCTCCGAGATGAAAGACGCAATCCAGGGGCGACAGCCTATCGAAGACCCGTTTGGCGAAGGAGATGTCCCCGTGGCTGTCAGAGAAGACGCCGATCCTCATGAATTGGAGATCTCCTCGTCCAAAACCTTTCTGAGCGCGTCCAGGGCCGCCCGGCGATGACTGACGCTGTTCTTCTCCCCGGCCGTCAGCTCCGCGAAGGACTTTTTCAGCGGCGGATAGAAGAAGAAGGGATCGTAGCCGAAGCCGTTCTCTCCGGCAGGCGCCCGCAGAAGGATGCCCTCGGCCTTGCCCTCCACGACCAACACCGGCCGACCCTTGCGGGCCAGGGCGATGCAGGTGACGAACCGGCAGGTGCGCTTATCGTCGGGCACATCCTTCATGTGCTCCATGAGCAGGGCGTTGTTGGCCTTATCGTCGTGACCTTCCCCGGCGTACCGGGCGGAGTAGACTCCCGGCGCCCCGTCCAGGGCGTCCACGCACAGGCCCGAATCGTCGGCCAGCGTGGCGTCGAAGCCGCTTTTTTCCAAAATCTCTGTGGCTTTCTTCACGGCGTTCTCCCGGAAGGTCCTGCCGTCCTCCGCCACGTCGATGTCAAGGCCCGCTTCCCGCATGGTCATCATATGGTCGAAATAACCGGAAAGGATCTCCTTGATTTCCCGGACCTTGTGGGCGTTGTTGGACGCGATCAAAAGCTTCATGTTTCTTTGACTCCTTTTTTCAGAGTGGCAATCAAGTTAGGATCGGGGGTGATGAGGAGTGTCCGCTGGTTGGTGAAAATGACGAAGCCGGGTTTCGATCCCGAGGGCTTTTTCACATACCGCTTCGTCACATAGTCCACGGGCACGCTGACTCCGTTGCGCTGGCTGCTGAAATGGACCGCCAGCGTGGCCGCCTCCAGCAGCGTCTGCTTATCCGGCATGCCCTTCGAATCCACGATCACGTGGGACCCGGCGGCGTCCTTCACGTGGAGCCACAGGGCGTCAGGCGGGGCGCTGCGGGTGAGCCGGTCGTTCTGCTCGTTGTTCTTGCCCACGTAGATGCTCAGCCCCGTGGAGGACAGGAAGACCAGGGGCATGGACTTGCCCGTCTTGGCCTTGACGGCTCCTTTGACGGGAGAGGGACGGATGTACCGCTCGCGGATCAGCTCCTGCCGGATCTCGGCGATATCGTCCCCGTTCTCGCAGTTGTTGAGGGCGAGCAGCTGGCTTTGCAGATACAGCTGCTCCTCTCTGAGTTTGCCTATCTCAGCCTCGGCGTAAGCCCGGGCGGCTTTCAGTTTCTGATACCGCTTGAAGTATCGGGCGGCGTTCTCCGGCACAGAGAGGGCAGGGTCCAGCCGCACCGTGATCTTCACGGGAGGGTATTCGTAATAGTTCTCCACGGCGATGGAATCCGCGCCCTTGGGTCGTTCCCCGTGAAAACCCAGCAGGAGCTCGCCGCAGAGGCGGAGCCGATTTTCCTCCTCCTCGCTCAATAGATCGCTGGAGAAAGCGCTGATCTTGTTCTCGCCCCGCTTCAGGGCGTGTGCCAGGGTAGCCCGGAGGGAGCCGGTCTCCCGGAGCATGCGGATGCGCAGGTCCCGTTCCCGATACCAGGCGTCGTACGCCTCGGACAGGGTGGGGAAGGGCACAGCGTCGTCCCGAGCCGGGGGCATAAAGGGAGCGGGACCGATCCCGGGCACCAGACAGGGGGAGAGCTGTCCCGCTTTCAGCGCCTGGAGGGTGTCGAAGAGGTGCTGTCCCCGCCGATCCGCTGAAAGCCCCTCAGGGAACAACAGCGCGGCGATCTGCCTCGATATGCCCATATACCCGTTCATAAGGGCCCGTGGCGAATCCACAGCACTCAATTCCTCCAGAGAGGCCCCCATCGGGTCCTTCTTCTCCTGGGGCGGCAGGGCTTCGTATTTCACGTTGGGCAGGCACACCCGAAGGGCCTCGGCGCCCACGCCGATGTGGCGGAGGCAGTCCAAAATGACGTCGTTTTCGTCCAGCAAAAAGGCGTTGCCGTGCTTGCCCATGAGCTCCACCACCAGCGAGCAGACGCTCTCGTCCATCAGTTCGTCCCGGCCGGAGAAAGAGAAGCGCACGGTCCGATCGAGGGCGACCTGTTCCATCCCGGTGATCCGGCTGCCGATCAATCGTTTCCGCAGAAGCATGCAAAAAGCGGGCGCGGCGGCGGGGTTTTCCGCCGTGTCCTTCGTGAGGGCGATGCGCCCGTTTTCGTTATGGATGTTGACGAGAAGCTTCACCCGCCCGCAGCCCGCGCCGTGGCAGGAGAGGAGCAGCGTATCCTTGTCGGGCTGCTGCACCTTGTCCACCCGTGCGCCCAACAGCGATCGGGCCTCCCACAGCATGGCGTGGAGGGAAAGACCGTCCATAGCCATAAAAACGACCTCCCGTGCCTACAAAAAACGGCCCTCTTTCAACAGGAAAGGGGCCGAACAGAATCTATACGTTTGGGGTTAATTGGCGGACGCGCGCTTGCCGGCCAGCTGAGCCTTCTTGTGGTTGGCGGCATTCTTATGGATGACGCCCTTGGCAGCTGCCTTATCGACGGTGCTCACAGCCTTGAGATAAGCAGCTTCGGCGGCTTCCTTATCCTCACCCTGGAGAGCTTCGTCAAAGCGACGCAGAGCAGTCTTCAAAGCGGACTTATCCTCGCGGTTGCGAAGATTCTCCTTCTTATTGGTGCCTGCACGCTTCATAGCAGATTTGATGTTTGCCACAGCATTTACCCCCTATAGATATTGTCCATTACACGAACTACGCTATTATACATAAAGACTTTCAAAAAAGCAAGCCCTATTTTTTATCTTTTTTCAGGACATTTTCGACCTTGTGCTTTGGAAGACGGAGGGGTATAGTGGTATATATAATTACGAGAAAGGATACCACCATGAGACCCATCGAGCAAAAGGACATCCTGACCTATCGTTTCCTGTCGGAGCCCCGATACAATCCTTCCCGCACGCGGGCGGCTTTCGTGGTCTCCGCCGCCGACGAAAAGAAGAACGGCTACGAATCTCGGCTATGGCTCTATGAGAACGGGAAAGTGAAGCAGCTCACTGACCTCGGCAAGGAGCGGGGCTACCGCTGGCTGGACGACGATCGGCTCATTTTCCCTGCCGTGCGCTCCGCTGCCGAGAAGAAGCGGGCGGAAAGCAAGGAGCCGTTCACGTCCTATTATGCGCTGGATCTTCGCGGGGGAGAAGCCTTGCCCTTCTTCACGGTGCCCTTCGTCGTCCAGGAGCTGAAGGTGCTGGACGAAAAGCGGTTTCTGGCAGTGGGGGGCTTCGACAAGGCCTATCCCGACCTCTATGCCGCAGACGATGAGACGCGCAGGAAGGTCCTGCAGGAGCGGGAGGAGAATAAGGATTACGACGTCTTCGACGAGCTCCCTTTCTGGCACAACGGAGCGGGGGTCACAAACGGCCAGCGGCGGAGGCTGTTCCTCGTCGCGCTGGACCCGCTGACCGTCACACCGATCTCCGGACCGACGGAGGATATGGGCGGCTTCACTGTTTTGGGCGACGAGGTCTATTACGCCGTTCAAGACCGGGGCTCCAAGATGCTGCTGAAGGAGTTCACCCTCAAAGTGCGAAACCTGCATACCGGCGAAACGAGGGATTTGCTGCACACCGATTCCTTCATGCTCTCCTCCTTGAAGACCGTGGGGGACCGCATCCTGATCTTCGGCGGCGAGGGCAAGCGATACGGCCTCAACGAAAACGACTATGTGTACGAGCTGGACAAAGATGCCGGGGAACTGAAGCTCCTCTTCGCGGCGGAGCACAGCCTCTATAACAGCGTGGGCAGCGACTGCCGCCTGGGCGGCGGGCAGGAGCAGGTTCCCTTCAATGACAGCCTGTACCATCTGACCACGCGGGGCGGCGATTCCGTCCTGTATCGCCTGGACATGGACGGCACGGACAGCCCTGTTTTCGCCAGGGCCGGGGCTATGGACTGCTTCGACATAGCGGACGGCAAAGCCCTCTGCGTGGGCCTTTACGACATGCGGCCCCAGGAGCTGTATCTCTGCGACCTCGAAACCTGGGAAGCGGAACGTCTCACCGACTTCAACGGGCCTGCTCTTGCAGATAAATACGTAGCCCAGCCCGAACCCCTTTCTGTGGAAAGCGAGGGCTTGAATATCAAGGGCTGGGTGCTGAAGCCCTTCGGCTACGATCCGAAGAAGCGATATCCCGCTGTGTTCGATATCCACGGCGGCCCCAAGACCGTCTACGGGCCCGTGTTCTATCACGAGATGCAGTACTGGGCGGGGAAGGGCTACTTCGTCTTCTTCTGCAACCCCAAGGGCAGCGACGGCGGCGACAACGCGTTCGCCGATATCCGGGGCGGCTATGGGGACGCGGACTACAAGAATCTCATGGCTTTTGCGGACGCCGTGCTCGAAGCCTATCCCGCCATCGACCCAGCCCGGGTCTGCGAGACCGGCGGCAGCTACGGCGGCTTCATGACCAACTGGATCATCGGCCACACGGACCGGTTCTGCGCCTGCGCCTCCCAGCGGTCCATCTCCAACTGGCTCAGCTTCTGCGGCGTGTCCGACATCGGCTCCTACTTCGCCCCCGACCAGACCGCCGGCGACCTCTACGACGATCCGGCCAAGCTCTGGGCCCAGTCGCCCCTCAAGTACGTCAAGAACGTAAA
>JAZRUD010000092.1:0-3304 GCA_045652385.1 Clostridia bacterium | reverse complement strand
CCCCGGCTCTTCTTTCGATAGTAGAACAGGAGCAGCAGGACGACGAACAGCGAAAAGTTGGAGGCCGATTCGATCAGCTGCACCGGCAGCCGGTGCTCGAAGAACCGGGCGAAGAAGGGCCCGTCCAGGATGATGCCGTAGCAGCAGTGGCCGAAGTAGCAGCCGATCCGGGCAAATCCGTGAAAGAGGGGCACCGCCAGGGCGGCGAGGCCCCAGGCGGAGGCCCGCTTGAAGAGCACGAACCGGCGGATGCACAGATCGACCGACAGGAGGAAGAACAGCATCCCTCCGTAGAACACGATGCCGCTGTCCTGGATCAGCCCCGCAAGATCGTAGGGCAGCCCCGCGCCCATCCGGTAGCTCCACAGGGATATGACGCCGAACAGCTTTGCGCCCAGATACAGGGGCAGCAGGCTCAGGGAGAAGATGGGGAACAGCACGGGCCAGTCCAGTTTCTCCCGGACGCCGATCGCCACGGCGCAGCCCGCCGCCGCCAGCAGCCCCACCGTGGCCATGCCGCCATAGGATATGATATAGGCAAACACTCGTTCCATTCCGTTCGTCCCCCGTACCTTTTAGTATACTACGCCGCCCCCGTTCCTGACAAGATGGGCCAAATGGCGTCCCGCACCGGGAAAATGCAAAAATGTGCATTAGCCATAATAAGTATTGAACTCCATATCAGGATTTGTTATACTATCGGCAAATGTAAAATGGAGGAAAGGACTATGAATCTTCAGTATTATTTCAACTACGTCACCATCGTCGAAGAAGGAAGTCTGACAGCAGCCTCCCGGAAACTCCACATCGCCCAGCCCGCCCTGAGCAATCAGATCAAGGCCATGGAACAGAAGTACGGCACCCGGCTCTTCTTCCGGGGCGCCCGTCGGCTCGAACTCACCGATGCCGGCATGATCCTCTATCAGAAAGCCAAGCGCATGTGCGAGATCGAGCAGGCGGCCAAGAACGAGATCGCCAGCGGCTTCTCCGGCCAGAAGGGCATGCTGCGGATGGGCGTCACGCCCTCCATTTCCGGCGGGAAGATCTCGGACGTGCTGCTGGACTTCGCTCAGAAGTATCCTCAAACCGAGATCAAGTACCTGGAAGCCGGCCCGGCGGATCTGTGCAAGATGCTGCAGAACGGCATCGTCGAAGTGGCGGCGCTGAAGACCGTCAGCGAGCTCCCCGACAACGTGAGGCTCCTGGCTTCCCTGGAGGACTCCATCGTAGCCGTGTTCAAGCCCGGCGCCGGCCTTTTGGACAAGGGCAAGAAGGACAGCGTCACCATCGGCCAGCTCTCCGGCGTGCCCATCGCCATGGAGGAGCTGTATCAGGGGAACGTGGTCGCCGCCTTCAAGGCCAAGGAGGCCGACGTCTATATCAAGTCCCTGTCCAGCAGCCCCATCATCCCTCTGAAGATGGCCAAGGCAGGCCTGGCCGTGGCGCTGGTGGCCGGGCACGCCGCCGCTGCTGCGGAATCGGAGGGCCTGGCTGTCAAGAAGATCAGCGACGGCGCAGCTCTGTCGGCCAAGTACTGCCTGCTGGCCCAGCGGGGCAACTACCGGTCCCAGGTGGTCAACAACTTTCTCGCCATGCTGGCGAAAGAGCTCGATCTGGACCTGACCGACGCGCTGCCGACCCTGGAGGAAATGGAAGAGGTCTAAGACGGCCCTTCCTCATATAACACGAAACAAGGAGAGAGAGGAATCGTGAAGAAGATCATCGTGCTCCTGCTGGCGGCGCTGCTTCTTTGCTCCCTGGCCTGCGCCAAGGGAACGAGCACAGCTGCTCCCGCTGCAGAGAAACCCGCCGAGACCGGCGCGTCCCAGGCCCAAGCCGAAACAGCGTCGGCCCCGGCCGAACAGAACACCGAAACGAAGGAGGAAACGAACGTGGACAAGACCCATCCTGTTGCCACCATCACCATGAAGGACGGCGGCGTGATCGAACTGGAGCTGTACCCCGAAGTGGCGCCGGAGAGCGTGAAGAACTTCATCTCCCTGGCCAACAGCGGCTTCTATGACGGCGTCATCTTCCACCGGGTCATCCTGGGCTTCATGATCCAGGGCGGCGACCCCCTGGGGAAGGGCACCGGCGGCCCCGGCTACAGCATCAAGGGCGAATTCGCGGCCAACGGCGTGAAGAACGACATCTCCCACGTGCGGGGCGTCATCTCCATGGCTCGGGCTACGCCCTACGACAGCGCCGGCAGCCAATTCTTCATCGTGCAGGCGGATTCCACCTATCTGGACGGCCAGTACGCCGCCTTCGGACGGGTGATCTCCGGCTTGGACGTGGTGGACAGGATCGCCAAGACCACCACCGATTCCAGGGACAAGCCCTATAAGGACCAGATCATGGAGACCGTCCGGGTGGAGACCTGGGGCGTAGAGTACGGCGAGCCCAACAAGCTCCCCGGTTGATTTGGAGGACAAAGATAAAGACGGGGGCGATGCGTCGCCCCCGTCTTTCTTATTCATCGTAGAGCTCCCGCTCCGTGACGCAGTTCGTTTTGATCTCACCCACCAGGCTTTGGAGTGCGTCGATGACCCGGGGCCGGATATCGCCTCCCACCAGCACCAGCATGAGCTCCCCGCCCACGGGGATCCTGCCCCGGTTCAGCCAGGCCCGGACATGGAAGATGCCGGGCATTTTTTTCGCCCTTTCCAGGGCTGCGGCCAGCTTCTGCTCGTCATAGGAGAAGTCCACCGCCCGGACGGTCCTGCCCGTGTCCGTCCCCTGCCGGACCTTCGCCTTGGGGGTGGATCGGACCACGCCGGTGTGGAAGAGGTACATGCCGCAATCCGGGGCGGCGGGGTCCCCTTCGGCGTCGGCCAGCCATCGATCCAAGGAGGGGCGCGTCGTGGCTTTGTCCTCCTGGGCGCAGTCTGCGGACCCGGCGGAAGCGAGCATGTCGAGGCCGTGGAGAAGGGCGTCCATGACCGCCAGAACGTTCTCCCGGGCGGCTTTCTCGCTGCCGGGCAGGTTCACGATGAGGGTCCGTCGCCGGATACCCGCAGCGCTTCGGGAGAGGCAGCCCCGGGGGGTGATTTTCATGCTGGCCGCCCGCATGGCCTCCGGGATGCCCGGGGTCTCCCGTTCGATGACGGCCCTGGTGGGTTCGGGGGTCACGTCCCGGGGGGAGAAGCCGGTGCCGCCGGTGGTCAGAACCAGGGAAACCTCCAGTTCGTCGGCGCACTTTTCAAGCTCCCGCCGGATGCGGTCCCCTTCGTCGGGGACCAGGGCGGTGTAGACCACTTCCAGCCCGTATTCCTTTGCGATGGCGCACAGGGCGGGGCCGCTG
>JAZRUD010000091.1:0-2852 GCA_045652385.1 Clostridia bacterium | reverse complement strand
GGTTGTCCATTTGGGAATAGCGGATGTCCCGGAGGAACTTGGTCCAAAAAGCCTCGGTGTCAAAGTTGTATGCTCCGGTGAGGGCAAAGACCTGGCCGTCGCCGGTGTAGCCCATGCGCTCGTCCCGCTGGGGACAGTCCGTGGGCACCTCCACGTAGTTGGATTTCTGGCCCCAGACCTGGTTTTGGTAGAGCTTCGTCAAATCCTCATGGCCGCAGGAGAACGTTCCCGTCCGCTCCATGTCGCTGTGGATCGAGTAGGCCGTGATGAGCCCCTCCTCATAGGGCACGCCGGAAAGCTCCGCGTACCGGAAGCCCATGTAGGTGAACCGAGGCCGGTAGAGCCTGGCGTCCCGGCCCTTGTGGTATTCGATAGTAGCCTTGGCCCTGCGGAGATTGTTGGTGTACAGGCTTCCGTCGGGATTCAGGATCTCCCCGTGGCGTATGGTCAGCACGTCCCCGGCCATCTTCGCAGGATCGACGGTGATGAAACCGGCGAAGTTCTGCCCGAAATCCAGGATGGTCACGTCCCCGCAGGGAATGACCTCCTTCACGGGCATCTCCTCCCGCATGCGGACGCAGGCGACGGTCTCGTCGAAGACCTCCGGCAGCTTCCCTTCAAAGGGCGAGGGCGGGAACACCGGCGCGTCTGTCCCGTCGGCATAATACACCTCGCCGTCGTAAAGACCTGCGTAGGCGTAGGGACTGGGCCTCGCTACCACGCCCTTGTCCCGGGAGGTATAGACGTGCTCGCTGCCGTCGGGCCGGGTCACGGTGAGCATCCAGGCCACGGCGGGTCTGTACCCATAGATCTTGGTCTTGTTTTCGAAGGTAAAGCGGCCGCAGTACCAGCCCTGGCCCAGGTACACTTTGAGCACGTTCTCCCGACTCAGAAGGTCGGTCACGTCGTAGGTCTGGACCTGCAGCTCCCTGGGATAATAGGTGTAACCGGGGGTAAACAGGGCGTCGCCTACCTTTTTCTCGTTCAGCTCCGCTTCGTACACCCCCAGGGCGGTGATGGTCAGCGCGGCCTTTCTCACCGCGCCCGCCGGGATCGCCTGGGCGAACACCTCCACGGCCCCCTCCCGGTAGGGGCGCTCGGTGGTGATAAACAAGTCTCTCAGGTCCATGGTCATTTCCATCCCTTCAAATATTCGGCGCTTGCTTCCAGGCTTTTGATCGGGTCTTTGTCGATCCAGTTCTTATGGCTCTCTACAACGACAGCCTCTGTCCCGCCTGCGCAGGCGGTCTCGTACAGCCCGTTCAGGTCCATATTCCCCGTGCCCAGCTCCATGCTGTCACACTTCAGGATCGGCGTCATGGCCGGGCCCCTCTGGCGGCTGCCCCGGTCGGTGACGTGCCAGAGCTTCATCCGGCTTCCCAGCTTCTTCATCCAGTCCTTGGCGTCCGCGCCGCCGTCGGCGAACCAGTAGCTGTCAAACTCGAAGTTCACCAAAGCCGGATCCGTCTCGTCTATGAGTATATCATAGGCGCGAACCTTTGGCTTCACGAAAAGCAGCTCCACATTGTGGTTGTGGTAGAGCAACGATATGCCCTGCTCCTTCAGGCCCGCTCCGGCCGCGTTGAGCCGTTTTGCCAGCTCCCGGACCGTTGTTTCATGGGAATAGTCGAAGCGGTACATGCCGGTGATGACCACCCGGTTTGTGCCCAAGGCTTTCGCCTCCTCCGCGACGGCGGTTCCCTCCCCTTCGAGGCTTCCCAAATCCGCGTGATAGCTGACGGTCTCCAAACCGCTCTCCCCCATCAGTGCCGGCCAGCAGAGCTTCCCGCCCCTGCCCGTGGGCATGCCGGCAGCCTTGGTCAGCAGCCGCACCAGCAGGGAGGCGGGCCGTGTCATGAAACGATTCAATTCAAGGCCGTCGTAACCGGCGGCCTTGACGCGGCGGAGCGTGGCGCGAGCGGCCTGTTCGCTGCCCGTCACCGTGCCCAGCATGATCTGTTGTACGTACGTCTTCATTTTTTGATCCCCTGCAAAACGCGGTTGAGGCCCTTGATGCTTTGCTCATCCGCGCCGCTCTGTTTCAAGAGGCTCAGCATGGTCATGCGCGCCATCATCCGCTGCAGCGCCGGGTTGTCCTTCACGGCGTCGGCTACGTCGCCTCGCTCACTGGCGCCCCTGGCCATCATGGCCTCCACGATGGGCCCCGCCTGCGGGTGGGCCCGGATCTCACCCAAGGTGTCGTTGACGGAGAAACAGGTGGGGTCCAGCTCAGCGGCGTCGAACCAGTTGGTGACCGTCGCGGCGGCCTTGTTGAAGATATAGCTCTCATCCGGTTCAGAGACACGCCGGATCACCATGGTATCGCTGCAGCCCTGGGCTTCCGCCCGGACCATGTGCTCGCCCAGCAGGGGCACGTTGAAAGTAAAGACGGTGCGGCCGGTCTGTTTCCCCACCAGGGTATCGTCCACATACAGCCGGACTTCGGGCTGATTGGAGTAGACCTTGATCTCGGTCTCCTGCTCTGCACGGTTCTCGTACCGCTTGCCGCAGAGATGGACGAAGGGCTCCTGATGGTTCCAGGCGGCTTTATAAAGGTAGAAGGCGTCCTTGCGCAAAGACCGGTCAAAGGTGACCAGACCCTTCTGGTTCTCACCGTGCTTGCCGCCCTCGTCCCGTCCGTCGGCGGCAAAGTCGAACAGGTTCCACACGTGGGTGGCCCAAAGGTAGGGCCTATCCTCGATCATGCTGAGTATGTGCTCATGGTAGAGGCACTGGTATTCCTCGGTGTAGTCTCCCTTTTCGGGATGGCTGCTGTGGAAGGCCGGGTTGGCGTCCGCGCCGTACTCAGAAAAGCCCATGACCCGGTGGGGGTACTTGGCCTGGTATTCGTC
>JAZRUD010000090.1:0-8157 GCA_045652385.1 Clostridia bacterium | reverse complement strand
GAGGAGACCGTGGGGGCCATCTACTATGTGGAGACAGGCCCCGCCGATCCCACGGTGCCTTCCGGGACCGACGTGAAGCGGATCAAGTGGGCTCCGCCGGTGCGTTCCGACGAGGTGACTCTCCTCAGGGAGGACAGCGTGGTAGGTTTCGCGGCCCTCGATACCCAGGTGAGCTGCTGCTGCGGCGGGCAGGTGTTCGCCGTGGGGGAGGACGAGGACTGGGGCAAGTACGTGCGGGTGCGCTCCGCCGGAGACATCGACGCGGTGTATTACGGCTTCGAAGAGGTGGCCGTCCGGGCAGGGCAGACCGTGGCGGCGGGCCAGCTCCTGGGCACGGTGCCCGTGGGGCGGCGGGTGTATCTCAGCGTGTCGGAGAAGGGCGCGCCCCAGGACCCCCGTTCCTACGTGTCCCTGACGGTGCAGAAACAGGCATGAAGCGGCTCCTGGAGCTGGGGAAAACGGAGGTCTGGGCCCATTGGACGCTGCTCCCCGCCGTGCTGGTCCTGACGGTGACGGAGGGGCCGAAACGGGTGGGCCTGGGACTCCTGGCCCTGGGCCTCCACGAGACGGGGCATATGCTGACCGCCCGGGGCCTGGGTTACCGGGTCCGGTCTTTGGAGCTTTGGCCCTTCGGGGCGGCCCTCAGCATGGACCTTGGCACCGGAAGCCGGGGCGATTTGACGGTATCCCTGGCCGGGCCGCTGTGCGGCATCGCGGCGGCAGCCATGAGCTTGCTGTTCCTCCGGCTCCTGCCCCAAACGGCGGAGGTCATGGAGCCCTTCTTCCTGATGAACCTGTCCCTGTCGGCCGTGAATCTGCTGCCCGCGTGGCCCCTGGACGGAGGCCGGGCCCTTTCGTCCCTCCTTTCCCGGCCTTTGGGCGTCCGCCGGGCGAGGCGGATCACGGCCTGGACGGGCCTGCTCCTGGGCGGTGCGCTCCTGGCCTTGGGCGTCTACGGAGCCGTCCTGGGCGTGGGCAGCGAGGCCGCCCTGCTGTTCGCTGGATTCCTGCTGTTCTCGGGCGTGCGGACGCTGCTGGGAGAGGACATCGCTTTGGACGGGCTGATCGACCGGCGATCGTCCCTGAGAGCCGGGCGGCCCATAGAGGTCCGGGAGGCGGCCCTCATGGCGGATCGGACCGCCGGGGAGGCTTTGCGGGCTCTGCGCCGGGGACGGTACACTTCGATCCGCGTGGTGGGGCAGGGGAACCGGCTGCTGGGCACCCTGGACGAGGGGGCGCTGCTGCAGGGGCTTATGGAGCGGGGGGAAAACGTCACCCTTCGGGAGCTGCTTTTTCCTGTTTGACCGGTGAAAAGTTTTGTGGTATAGTACATTCGTTATAAACTGCGTTTTTATGTGCATAGGCCTGAAAACGCCGTAGTTTGGGCAATACTGTAGGCAGGAAAGACATGACGGAAGAAGTTTTCAACCGGCTCCTCTCGCGGGTGGAGAAGCCCGCCCGGTACATCGGGGGCGAATACAACATGCAGGTGAAGGACCAGGCGGACCTTCGCTTCGCCCTCTGTTTTCCCGACGTGTACGAGATCGGCATGTCCCATCTCGGCTCCCGCATCCTCTACCACGTGCTCAACGCCATGGAGGGCGTGAGCTGCGAGCGGTGCTTCGCTCCCTGGACGGACATGGAGCAGGCGCTCAAAGAGGCGGGGGAGGAGCTGTTCACGCTGGAGACCCGCCGGCCGTTGAGGAGCTTCGACATCGTGGGCTTTTCCCTGCTGTACGAGATGTGCTACAGCAACATCCTGACCATGCTGGCTCTCTCCCACATCCCCTTCCTGAGCAGGGACAGGGGGCCGGACATGCCCCTTATCGTGGCGGGCGGCCCCTGCGCCGTGAATCCGGAGCCCATCGCCCCCTTCTGCGACGCCATCGTCGTCGGCGACGGGGAGGAGGCGGAGCCGGAGCTGGTGAACGCCTACCGCGCCTGGCGCGCTGCGGATGAGCCGAAGGAGCGTCTTTTGGCGCGCCTCGCCGCCATCCCCGGGGTCTACGTGCCCTCCTTCTACGAGGCGGAGTACGACGAGAACGGCTTCAAAGCCCTGCGCCGGCTCACCGACGAGGCCCCCGAGAAGGTCACGAGGCGGATTCTCCGCAACCTGGACGCCGCGCCCTTCGTGGGGGACCAGCTGGTGCCCCATATGCAGATCGTCCACGACCGGGTGGCCCTGGAGGTCATGCGGGGCTGCACTCGGGGCTGCCGGTTCTGCCAGGCGGGGTACATCTACCGGCCCGTGCGGGAGCGGTCCGAGAAGACCCTTCTCGCCCAGGCGGAGCATCTGGTGAACTGCACCGGGTACGACGAGATCAGCCTCCTGAGCCTGTCCACGGGCGACTACTCCCGGCTCCACGATCTGCTGCCCGAGATCATGGACCGGATGGAGAAGAAGCGGGTGTCCGTGGCGCTGCCCAGCCTGCGGGTCGATTCCCTTCTCAAGGACGAGCTGGACAAGATGCAGTCCATCCGCAAGGCGGGCTTGACCTTCGCCCCCGAGGCGGGGACCCAGCGCATGCGGGACGTGATCAACAAGAACGTGACCGAGGAGGATCTTTTGAGGGCCTGCTCCGACGCCTTCGAATCCGGTTGGACCGGGGTCAAGCTCTATTTCATGATCGGGCTGCCCACGGAGACCGACGAGGACGTGCTGGGCATCGCGGAGCTGGCGAAGAAGGTGTCTCGCCTGTTCTACGCCATGCCCAAGGAGAAGCGGGGCAAGGGATTGCGCCTTACGGTCAGCGTGTCCACCTTCGTGCCCAAGCCCCACACCGCCTTCCAGTGGTGCGCCCAGAACGATCCCGAGGAGATCCGCAGAAAACAGCGGCTCCTGGTGGGCGCCATGAAGGGCGTGCGGGGCGGCGAGCTCCATTATCACCCCAGCTTTCTGTCCGTGCTGGAGGCCGCCTTCTCCCGGGGGGATCGGAGATTGGGCGACGTGCTCCTGCATGCCTATGAGAAGGGCTGCCGCTTCGACTCCTGGAGCGAGCATTTCAAGCCCGACGCCTGGCAGGAAGCGTTCCGCGAATGCGGGCTCACGGTGGAGGAATACGCCCATCGGCAGCGAGCCCTGGACGAGCCTTTGCCCTGGAGCCACGTGGACGTGGTGGTGACGGAGGACTATTTGAAACGGGAGTATGAGAAGGCCATGGAAGCGGTCACCACCAGGGACTGCCGCCAGGGCTGCAACGGATGCTTTGGGAGGGCTTATGCGGATTATCGCTGCTTTGCATGAGACGGGACGGGCGGCCTATCTCTCGCACCTCGATATGCAGCGGACGCTCCAGCGGGCGCTCCGCCGGGCGGACATGCCCCTGCTGTATTCCCAGGGCTTCAACCCGCATCCCCTCATGGCCTTTGCAGGCGCTTTAGCCACCGGGGCCGAAAGCGAACGGGAGTGGTTCGACGTGCGCCTGGACGGGGAGATAGCCCCCGCCGACTTCGAGGCGCGATTGAACGCGGTGCTCCCCGAGGGCATGGCCGTGTCCCATGCCATGGAGGCCCCGGAGGGCCTCTCCACCCTGACCGGGCATCTTGCCGCCGCCCGGTACACCCTGTGGGTCCGGCCCGAGAAGGCCATTCTGGCGGCAGAGGTGAACAGCGCCCTCAACAAACTGCTGGACAGTTCGGAACTTATGGTACAGAAGCGGACGAAGAGCGGGGCCATGGTGCCCCAGAACATCCGTCCGCAGCTCTACGAAGCAAGGCTTACGGGAAGGGACGGCGAATCCTTCATACTGGATGTTTTGGGAGAGCTGACCGCCGGTGGCGGGCTGCGCACGGAAGCGTTTGTCAACGTGCTGCTCGATTTTCTGGGGTCAGCGGGCTCTTTCAGATGCCGGCGGGAGGAGATGTACTTCGACGAAGTGCCGGGGCTCCCCAGCCTTGGGAAAGGAAAACATGAATAAAGAAATTTTGGTAGACGCCAACAAATTCGCCATCCGCGTGGCGGTGGTGGAGGACGGCACCCCTGTGGAGCTCTACGTGGAGCAAACGGGGACGGAACGGCTGGTAGGGAACATTTACTTAGGCAAGGTCCAAAACGTCCTGCCGGGCATGCAGGCGGCTTTCGTGGACATCGGCCTCGAAAAGAACGCCTTTTTGTACGCCGGGGACGTGTTCTTCCCCGGGGATCAGTACGACGAGCTGGAGCAGCTTCCTGAGACTAGAAAGATCGGTGATCTTTTAAAGCCAGGGCAGAACGTGCTGGTCCAGGTGGCCAAGGACCCCGTGGGCACCAAAGGCGCCCGGGTCACCACCCACATCACCCTGGCCGGCCGGTCGCTGGTGCTCATGCCCACGGTGGACTACGTGGGCGTCAGCCGCCGCATCGAAAAGGAGGACGAGCGGACCAGGCTCCGCAAGATCCTCAACGAGATCAAGCCCAAGAACAAGGGCGTCATCGTCCGCACCGCCTCGGCGGGAAAGACCAAGGAGGCCTTCCAGGAGGATTTGGAGAGCCTGCTGACGCTCTACGAGGACATCGAAAAGAAATCCAAGAAGACCAAGGCGCCCGCCCTCATGCACGCGGAGCAGAGCTTGCTCTTCCGCACGGTCCGGGACCTCTTGATGAAGGACGTGGACCGGGTCTTCGTCAACGATCCGGAGGCTTTCGAAAAGCTCAAGGAGATCGCGGACGTGATGGCGCCGAAGCTGAAGCCCCGCATCCTCTACAAGGATTCCGAAGCTCTCTTCGACCGCTACGACACTGAGACGAAGATCGAAAACGCCCTCTCCCGCCAGGTGTGGCTCAAGTCCGGCGGATATCTGGTCATCGACCGGGCCGAGGCCATGACCATCATCGACGTGAACACGGGCAAGTACGTGGGCAAGGACAATCTGGAGAAGACCATCACCAACACCAACTGCGAGGCGGCCAAGGAGATCGCCGTCCAGCTCCGGCTCCGGGACATCGGCGGCATCGTCATCATCGACTTCATCGACATGGAGAAGGAAGCCGACCGGCAGAAGGTCCTCCAGACGCTGAAGGACGCCATGCGGGACGACCACACCCGGTCCCACGTGTTCGGCTTCACCCACCTCGGGCTCGTGGAGCTGACGAGGAAGAAGACCGGCCGCAGCATCGGCGACACCCTGAAGGTCACCTGCCCCTACTGCCAGGGAGAGGCAAAGGTCCTGTCCCCCTACACCGTGTTCAACCGCCTCCGCAAGCAGACCCTCCAGGTCCTCAAGGGCTGCAAGATGCGCCGCATCTACATCGAGGCCAGCCCCGACGTGGCCGCGGCCATGGAGGAGCACATGAAGAAGGACGGGGAGCTGTTCCCCGAGGCCAAGGACGCCGACTTCTACGTGAAGGCCAACGCTTCCCTGCACATGGAGAAGTTCACCGTCAAGCCCCTGCCCGACAAGCGGGTGGCCGAGTGCAAGAAATCCTGCCGGATCATGCACTGACGTTCGGAAAAAGGGGGAAAGACCATGTTTCGGAATATGCTCCGCAGCCAGCAGCAGCTGACAGAGGCGGAATGTATCGAGATCTTGAAGCGGGAGCCCCGGGGCGTCCTCTCCGTTCTGGGGGACGATGGCTATCCCTATGGGATGCCCATGAACCATTACTATTGCGAGGCGGACGGCAAGCTCTATTTCCACGGCGGAAAGAACGGCCACAAGATCGATGCCCTCCGGCGCTGCGACAAGGCCTCCTTCTGCGTGTACGATCAGGGGATCCGCCGGGAGGGGGAATGGTTCCTTCGCTTCAAAAGCGTCGTCGTCTTCGGCCGGGTGGCCTTCATCGAGGACGAGGCGCGGATATACGAGATATCCCGTCAGCTCAGCTATAAGTTCACCTTGGACGAAGCCTATATCGCCGACGAGATCCGCCGTGCGGGCCCTCGGACCCTCCTGTTCGCCCTCACCCCGGAACACATCTCCGGCAAGCAGGTGAAGGAATCCTGAGACGGTTCCAAAGAGGGGCGGGCGTTCCTGCCGAGGGTCCGTTTTCCCTGCGGCGCAGGCTACTTTTTTTCGATTTTCTCGGAAATATTTGTTGACACAGCCGGTGCCGGGCTGTATAATACTCCGGCAAGCCGCATTGAGCCGGTTTTCTAAGTGCGGGCAAAATGACCCGCCTCCGTTTCAAGCGAGTCTGGGAAGAAGGAGGAAGCACAAACATGTACGCAATCGTTCAGACCGGTGGTAAGCAGTATAAGGCCCAGGTTGGCGACGTCATCTCCGTGGAGAAGCTGGACGCCGAAGTGGGCGCCGAGGTCACTTTCGACGTATTGCTGGTCGCAGACGGTGAGACCATCACCGTGGGCACCCCCGTGGTCGAGGGCGTCAAGGCCACCGGCAAGGTCGTGGAGCACGGCAAGGGCAAGAAGGTCATCGTCTTCAAGTATAAGCCCAAGAAGAACATCCGCAAGAAGAACGGCCATCGTCAGCCTTTCACCAAGGTTGAGATCACGGCCATCGCCTAAGATCATGGTGCGGGTGACGGTGCTTCGGGAGCAGGGGACCCCGGTAGGGTTCGAGCTCACCGGACACGCCAACGAAGGTGCCTATGGAGAGGACATCGTGTGCGCGGGCATTTCCGCCATCACCGAAACGGCCCTGTTAGGCATCACGGATGTATTGCAATTGGACGCGGCCATGGCCCAGGAAGAAGGGCATGTGCGCTGCGAACTATCCCGGGAGACGTCCCCGGAGGACATGGAAAAGGCCGCCATCGTGTTCAACACCATGATCGCGGGCCTCACATCCCTCCAAAGGGCCTATCCCAAGTCCCTCAAGTTTTCATACAGGGAGGTATGAGCTATGTTTACGATGAATCTGCAACTGTTCGCGCACAAGAAGGGCGTCGGCTCTTCCCGTAACGGCAGAGACAGCGAAAGCAAGCGTCTTGGACCCAAGAAGGCAGACGGTCAGGCCGTGCTGGCGGGGAACATCCTCGTGCGCCAGCGGGGCACCCACTTCCATCCCGGCGTCAACGTCGGGATCGGCAAGGACGATACCCTGTTTGCCAAGATCGACGGCGTGGTCAAGTTCGAGACCCGTCATCTGGGGAAGAAGACCGTTAGCGTCTACGCTGTGGAAGAGTAAGTGAATAACGGAAAAAAGCAGGAAGCATGCGCTTCCTGTTTTTTTGTTCCTGCGCGAGCCATAGTTAACAAAACGCTAACAGAAAGGCTGCTGGGTTTTGCTTGCAAGTCTTTTCTGCATCTTTTACAATACAGATATAGGTTTTATCACGCAAAGGATCAGATTGGATGGGGGAAACGATATGAAAGCGCACAGGAAACGGATCGCGGCCTGGCTCCTTCTTTTGCTGATGATGCAGGGCTGCTCAAAACCGGCTGCAACGCAAAAGGAAACGCCCCCACCGGATGCAGGCGCGGTCGCTGCAACAGCCCCCGCAGGCGACGGATGCGGCGACGAGGTTTGCCCCATTCCCACCGTCAACGAGGATAACGAGCCGGTGTATGCCGTCGTGTCGCCGGTGGGGTATCACGCCGTGGACATGATTGAGCAAGCGCCGCGGCTCGATACGCTGGCGGGGAAAAGGATCGCCCTGGTGGGCGGCAGCTTCATGGCGTCCGTGACCCATGATGAACTGCGCAGGTGCATCCAGGAAACGTATCCGACCGCGCAACTGTTTCTGTTTCAGGAGGTGGGCAGCGCCGGTCCCTACTCCGTGTTCGGGCAAAGCAGCCAAACGAAAGCGTTTCAGAATAAGCTTCGGGAACTGGGCATCGAGGCGGTGATCTCCGGCAACTGCGGCTGCGGTTTATGCACCGTGAAGGAAACGGGATCCTCCATCGCGGCAGAGTATATGGGGATTCCCAGTGTCACGGTGGGCGCGCCCACTTTCATCGCCCAGATCCATTCCACCGGTGTCAATCGGGGCGTTCCGGTACTGCGCACCGCGGAATACCCCGGCGCATTTGCATCCCACACTGAGGGGGAACTGCGCCGCAATACCCGAGAGATCCTTTGGCCCCAGATTCAGGAGGCGCTGACGGCTCCGATCGCCCGGACGGAAGCGGAGGAATACGCGGCCGCGGGGAAGCGGCCCTACGATGAAGTCGTCTATACCGGCACCTTCGACGAGGTGCAGGAATTCTGCCAGGTGAACCACTGGACGGACGGGCTGCCCGTGGTGCCGCCTACGGACGGGCTGGTGCGGGAGTATCT
>JAZRUD010000089.1:0-2228 GCA_045652385.1 Clostridia bacterium | reverse complement strand
CTGGACGGTGCCGATCCGCTCCCAGTCCGGGGTGAACTCGCCGCTGAAGTTCTTGTAGAAGTCGGAACGTAGCCATGTCGTTCTGTGTGCCAAGAAGTTGTGTGTGAATGTTGTCTTCCTAAGCCCGCTTGGCCTCCGACTTTCTTGCCGCCCTGGTCGATCAGGTTCCTGCGCCACTGGACGGTGCCGATCCGCTCCCAGTCCGGGGTGAACTCGCCGCTGAAGTTCTTGTAGGGCAGGGCCCCCATCTTGCCGGTGGTGTCCACGCCCGCGGCGGAGCCGTAGAGGGGCATGGTCTGGCCGGTCAGGGGGTTGGAGGTGACGGCGGCCACGATCTTCTTGTTCAGCTCCCTAAACTCCCTGTCCTGCTCCGGGGTCATGGACACCTGATAGGGGTCGGCCGCCCGATCGATGACCACAGCCTTCAGCTTCTTGCTGCCCATGACCGCGCCCATGCCGCCCCGGGCCGCGCCCCGGCAGGGGATGCCGGTGTTGAACTCGGAGCACATGACGGAGGATACCAGGCCCACATGCTCGCCCGCGGTGCCGATGGCGGCGACGGCGATCCTGTCGTTGTATTTCTCCCGCAGGGCTTTGCCGATGGGGTACGTGTTCATGCCCACGTAGGGGGCGGCGTCCAGGAGCCGGGCGTTGCCCGCGGGGTCGATGTAGAGATACACCCAGTCCGGGGACTGCCCCTCGAACAGGATGAGCTTGATGCCCTGGTCCGTCATGCTGCGGGCCACGTTTCCGCCGGAGTTGGATTCCTTGATGCCGCCGGTCAGGGGGCTTTTGGCCCCGATGGACAGCCGGTTGCTGGTGGTCAAAATGGTGCCGGAGAAGTAGCCCGTGGCGAAGATCAGCGGGTTGTCGGGGCCCAGAGGATCGCAGGCGGGGTCGCAGTAATCGGTCAGGAACCGGGCGACGAGCCCCCGGCCGCCGAAGAAGCCGTAGTCCTGTTGACGAAAGGGTTCCTCGCGGATCTGGCGATGGGTCAGATCGACCTTCAGAATCTTCATGCAGTGCCTCCAAAAGATGATTTGGGATGCGGGATACTGAAAAGGGTCTCTGCTGAGATTATAGTTTTTTCTCCCCGCTTTGTCAAACGCGGCGGACCCCTTCCTGCCGTCCGCGGGGGCGCCGTCCCCTTTTTTTCGCCCTGCGGTTGACAAGGGAAACGGGGGGGACATATACTCTTTTTACAAGCTATGGATCGAAGGGAGGACGGACATGATCCCGGAGCGATATTCCCGTCAGCAGGCCGTGGTGGGCGAGGGCGGCCAGGCCCTTTTGGCGCAGAAAAAGGTACTCATCGTGGGCTGCGGGGGCCTGGGCGGCCACCTGATCGAGAACATGCTCCGCATCGGCGTGGGCAGCATCGTGGCCGTGGACCCGGACCGATTCGAGGCGAGCAACCTGAACCGTCAGCTTCTGAGCACGGAGCCCCTGCTGGGCGCGCCTAAAGCGGAGGCCGCCGCCGAGAGGGCGAAAGCCGTGAACGCCGAAGTGCGGTTCACCGCCGTGGCCGAACCCTTCTCAGCGGAAAACGGGGATGCGCTGGTCTCGGGCTGCGATCTGGTACTGGACGGGCTGGACAACGTGTCCGACCGGCTGCTGCTGGAGGACGTCTGCGCCCGGCAGAACGTGCCCCTGGTCCACGGCGCCATATTGGGGGAGCTGGTCCAGGCGGCCGTGGTGCCGCCGGGGTCCGGCATGCTCCATGCCCTATACGCCAACGCCGCCTTCGGCAAGCCGTCCAAGGCGAGCGTCGCCTATACCCCCGCCTGCTGCGCCGCCATCCAGTGCGCAGAGGCCGTGAAACTGCTGCTGGGCCAAACCCCGCCCCTGTGGGGGAAGCTGCTGCAGCTCAATCTGGCCGCCATGACCCAGGATATCCTGCCGCTGGCGGAATAAGGAGGCGTCCATGCTGAACGTGATTACCTTGGAGGAAGCCCTGGCGCTGATCGGGCGGGAGTTCGTCCCGGCGGCGGCCTCGGAGCGTCTACCCCTGGCTCTATCCTTGGGCCGGGTGCTGGCCGAGGACGTGGCCGCGGCGGAGTACGTGCCCGACTTCGACCGCTCCACCATGGACGGGTTCGCCCTGAGGGCCCGGGACACTTTCGGCTGCAGCGACGCCATCCCGGCCATCCTGACCCGACAGGCGGAGATCCGCATGGGGGAGGGGGCCGACTTCGTTCTGCAGGAGGGCTGCTGCGCTTCGGTGCCCA
>JAZRUD010000088.1:0-2884 GCA_045652385.1 Clostridia bacterium | reverse complement strand
GACCACCAACGGCACCCTCCTGGACGAGGATTTTTTGAAGTTCGCCAACGATCACGATCTCGAGATCGCCCTCAGCCACGACGGCCTTCTGCAGGACGAGCAGCGGCTCACCCGGGACGGCCGCCCCACCCGGGCGCAGCTGGAGCCGGTGATCGATCTGCTCCTTGCCTATCAGCCCAACGCCGTGGCGCTGCAGACCGTGACCACGGCCACCGTGGGCGGCATGGCCGAGTCCGTAAAATGGCTCTACGAGCGGGGGTTCACCCGCGTCAATTCCGTCATCGACTACCGGCCCGACGCGGGCTGGGACGACGACTCTTTGAACGTGCTGAAAGAGCAGTACGAGGCCGTAGCAGACCTGATGGAGGCCCGTTTCGACGACAGACGCCCCCTGCTGTTTCTGCCCTTTCTGGTGAAGATCTCCGCCTGTCTCAACGACAAGCCCTGCCTGGAGTGTCTGCTGGGCATGCGGCAGCCCTCCGTGGCGGAGGACGGGTCCATGTACCCCTGCAACCAGTTTCTGTATCTGCCGGAATACGCCATGGGTCACGTGTCCGCAGGCATCGACCGGGAGAAGCAGCGGTCGATCAACGCCGCCTCCCTGGCCCCGGAGCCCGACTGTGAAGGCTGCGCCATCGCCGATCGCTGCCGCCATCACTGCGCCTGCCTGAACTTCAGCCTGACCGGAGATATGCACCGGGTTGCCCCCGTTCAATGTGAGCACGAACGGATCCTCATCCCCGTGGCTGACGCCCTGGCTGCCCGGCTTTACGAGAAGCAGAGCGCCCGATTCCTCCTGAACTATCGGGAGGACCCGCTGGAATAGAGGATGGGTTTGCCTGTCCCGCTTTTCATAACGCCCCTTGCAGGTCCGGCGCTGCAGGATTACAATGGAACAAACGACGAAGGGAGCTAAGCCCATGATTCGCGTAGAAAAGATCCAGATACCCACCCTGCCCACGAAGAAGCTCCGGCGGCTGTACATCTACACGCCCAAGGGGTATGAGACGAGCGACGAGCGGTACCCCGTGCTCTATATGTTCGACGGGCACAACGTGTTTTACGACAGCCACGCCACCTACGGCAAGAGCTGGGGCATGAAGCAGTATCTGGAGAAATCGAAGCTGCCGCTCATTCTGGTGGCGGTGGAGTGCAATCCCGAGGGCGAGAACCGGATGAACGAGTACACGCCCTTCGATATCGTCTGGAAGGGAAAGCTGCTGTTCGAGGCCCGGGGACAAAAGACCATGGACTGGTTCGTCAACGAATTGAAGCCCCGGATCGACAAAGAATACCGGACGCTGTCCGATCGGGAGCACACCCTGATCGCCGGCAGCTCCATGGGCGGGCTCATGTCCCTGTATGCGGTGGTAGCCCATAACGACGTCTTCTCCGGGGCGGGGGCCCTGTCGCCCAGTCTGTGGGCGGGCCGGGGCCATGAGGCGGAGCTGCTGAAGGCGCACCCGCTGCAGTGGCCCACCCGGATCTATATGGACATGGGTACAGCGGAGACGGATGGGCACATCACCGTGTTGACCGGTCTTTTCGACGCGGCGAAGCGGCTCACCCGAGCCGGGGCCACGGTGGACGCCCGGATCGTTCCCGACGCGAAGCACTCCGAGGCCTACTGGGAGCAGCGGATACCGGTGTTTATGGAGTATTTATTGGATTAGTTCAATAGATCGTGGGGATATCCCCTTCGATGCCGTACTTTCGCTTGAAAGCGTCCAAATCCGCGGGGGTGCGGATCAGGGCCACCTCCCGGAACCGGCCCGTGTCCCTCTCCCGGAACCCGGCTACCTTTTCGCCCGTGCAGATGCTGCTGCGGATCACGGGCTCCAGCGCTGCATGATCATAGGCCTCCGCGGGGGCCTTTTTTTGTTTCCGTCGGGAAAAGAGCATGCTGCCTCCTGAGAATGGGATATACCGTATCCTATCACAGGGCGCGGGGGAATGGCAAGGGTTAGTATATTATTCGGAAATGTTGAAAAGCCGCGGTTTCTGCGATATGCTGTTCTTGTCGATATATCAAGTATTCAAGGTGCATATATGAAGCGAATTGGGGTCCTGTTGGCGGCGTTGCTGTTGATAGCGATCCCTTTTTGTCCTGTGACGGCGGAAAGCACCTTCACCGGCGTGGTCACCTTTCGCAGCGGAAAGAACGTCTATTTGCAGAACGGTACCCGGGGCATCCTTGCCTTCTTGGACAGCACCAACGATCCTGACGACATGAACGCGGTCCAAACGGGCAGGGTAGTCACCGTGTCCGGCGTGTCCATGACGCTGAACCAGGCCGGTTATCACATTCCGGAGATCACCGACGCCATGATCGAATCCGTGGCCGATTCCGGCGCGTCAGCCACCACCGTCTCCGCCGCCCTGAACCAGCTGGACGACGGGCTGATGGCGGTACGGGTCCGGGTCCAGGCCACCAAGGCCGAGTTGGCCGCCGCTGATCTCCAGCTCTCCCTGGATTCGTTTTCGGACGATCTGCTCCTGATCGTCACCGGCGTCCTCTCCGCCAACATTCGCGGCCGGATCATCCTGGGGGCAGGCATCCAGCCCGTAGCTACCCCGACGCCGACCCCGACTTCAACGCCTGCGCCTACGGCCACTCCGACCGCGACCCCCACACCGACACCTACTCCTACCCCCACGCCGACCTCGACGCCTACACCCACGCCAACCTCCACGCCGACGCCGACGCCCACACCTACGCCAACACCAACACCAACACCAACGCCGACCCCGACGCCGACGCCAACGCCGACGCCGATGCCAACGCCAACGCCGACGCCGACGCCCACACCTACGCCAACACCAACGCCGACGCCGACCCCCACGCCGACACCCATGCAAGTCGGATCGTAGCCATGTCGTTCTG
>JAZRUD010000087.1:0-1127 GCA_045652385.1 Clostridia bacterium | reverse complement strand
CCATCAAGGGCATCTGGTGCGTGCCGAAGTACAGCAATCCCCAGGGCTACTCCTATTCCGACGAAACGGTCCGCCGCTTCGCTGCTCTGAAGCCAAAGGCCAAGGATTTTCGTATCTACTGGGACAACGCCTACACCATTCACCATCTTTACGACGACGATAAGGACTATATCCTAGAGATCCTGGAGGAGTGCCGTAAGGCCGGCAACCCCGATATGGTCTATAAATTCGCCTCCACCTCCAAGATCAGCTTCCCCGGCTCCGGCATCGCCGCCATCGCCGCCTCTCACAACAATCTGGACGATATCCGCACCCAGCTGGGGATGCAGACCATCGGTCACGATAAGGTCAACCAGCTCCGTCACGTGCGCTTCTTCCACGATATTGAGGGGATGAACGATCATATGCGGAAGCACGCCGACATCCTCCGTCCCAAGTTCGAGACGGTCCTCGAGATCCTCGAGCGGGAGCTGGGCGGTCTTGAGATCGGCAGCTGGACCAAGCCTAAGGGCGGCTATTTCATCTCCTTCGATTCCCTGGACGGCTGTGCCAAGGACATCGTGGCCCGCTGTAAGAAGGCCGGCGTGATCATGACCGGCGCCGGTGCCACCTATCCCTACGGCATCGATCCCCACGACAGCAACATCCGTATCGCCCCCTCCTATCCGCCGCTGGCGGATTTGAAGGTGGCTACCGAGCTTTTCTCCCTCTGCGTCAAGATCGTCAGCATGACCAAGATCCTGAAAGAGCGGGGCGAGGCCTGAGAGGGCCGACCTCATGAAGCGTATCTGCACCCTCACCGACCGCAAGGTCCTGGGTCGGGGCGGTTATAGCCTGGCCAAGCCCCGGCTGACTGCCAGAGCCATTCTGAAGGACCGGGAGGGCCGGTTTGCCGTGATGTATTCCGAGCGAAACCGCTTCTACTCCCTGCCGGGCGGCGGCATCGAGGCCGATGAGACCCCGGTGCAGGCGCTCCGACGGGAGCTGATGGAGGAGACGGGCTGTCGCTGTACCGCCGTAGCGGGACTGGGTATCGTGGAGGAAAAC
The DNA here is from genome assembly GCA_045652385.1 of Clostridia bacterium. Lineage (GTDB taxonomy): Bacteria > Bacillota > Clostridia > Christensenellales > CAG-138 > RUG472. The sequence goes on along the minus strand of JAZRUD010000087.1, from coordinate 80 downwards.
CGCGCCCATTGTAATTTTACCCAGCGCTCCTTCTACTACGTGGCGGAGACCGACGGGCCCTGCGAGGCCCCCCATCTCAC
>JAZRUD010000086.1:0-1164 GCA_045652385.1 Clostridia bacterium | reverse complement strand
GCGCCTACGCCCGGGATGCCGAGGCCTGGCCCCGGGGCAATCACGTGGCGGACCTGGACTTCTTCGCGGAGAGCGTTACCGAGCGCATCAAGTTCTTCACCCCCTACGTGGAGAGCCTGGTGGATGCCGGCGACGTCGCCTCCGACGAAAACGCCTGACGTCACCAAACCTTCACCCCGCCGTCAAGCAGCCTTGACACGGGGATGCTATCCTGAAGCAAGCAACCGGAAAGGAGGAGACCCTGTGGGCACCACCTACGTATTCAAGCGGACCGAGAAAAAGTACCGGATCACGAAGGCGCAGGCCGAGGGGCTGAAGGCGGCGCTCTCGGACGTGCTGATCCCCGACGAGTTCGGCAAAAGCACCGTCAACAACCTTTATCTGGATACCCCGGACTTTCTCCTCATCCGCAATTCCATCGACGCCATCGCCTATAAGGAAAAGCTCCGCATCCGGAGCTACGGCACCCCGGATGACGGCACCAAGGTCTTTTTCGAGCTGAAAAAGAAATACCTGGGCGTGGTCTACAAGCGTAGCCTCTCCCTGCCCCTCGGGGCCGCCATGGCCTATCTGGCGGGCGGGGTCCCGCCCAAGGAGGGCCAGATCATGCGGGAGCTGGCGTACGCCATGCAGTACTACGGTCACCCCCAGCCCATGGCCGCCATCTTCTACGAGCGGGAGGCCTACAGCTGGCGGGAGGAGACGGGCGTCCGTCTCACCTTCGATACCAACGTGCGCTACCGCTTCGACGACCTGCTTCTCCAGCACGGCTCCGCCGGGACGGTGATCCTGCCCGAGGACGAGGTCCTGCTGGAGATCAAGTGCGGCGGGGCCATGCCCCTTCGCCTGGCGCATCTGCTGGATGAGGCGGGGATCTTTCCCACCCGCTTCTCCAAATACGGCACCTCCTATGGGGAAAAGCTCCGGGCCGACCGGATGGCGGCCATGCCTGCCCTATCTCTCTAATCGTTTTTGAAGGAGATCTACATCATGACCGGAATCTTTGCTTCTCTGACCCCTAACGGCTTTACCCTGACCTCGTATCTACTCTGCATGGCGGCGGCCCTTCTCTGCGGCGTCATCGTCGCCCTGACGGCGGCCTTCCGTACCCGGGTGACCAAGAGCTACCTGATGTCCTTGCTGTTCCTGCCCGCCATCGTCCAT
>JAZRUD010000085.1:0-8128 GCA_045652385.1 Clostridia bacterium | reverse complement strand
AGAAGAACATCTACCTCATCCGCGAGGCGGACAAGGAGTTCGTCCTGTACGTGGTCTTCGAGGACGGCACGGATCTGACCGAGGAGCTGGGCGCTCTCGCCATGTACGACAAGATCTCCATGCAGGCGGACAAGGTCAAGCACGAGCCCAACGACGATCCCGCGGACATCGCCCTCATGGACGAGGTCGTGAAGGCCGGCGTCACGGCGGACGGCTGGTATCCCGCCGCCTAAACGAATCAGGACGGTTTCTCTTTTCCTGCGGAGCGCGGCCGGCTTGCACCGGTCGCCTCCGCGACCCATTTTGGGCCTATATTCGGTGGAAAGGCGCAGGCATGAACCGGTTTTCCGACGGTTTTTCTGCTCTTCCCCAAAACGCTGGACAATCAGCGGCAGCAGGAGGCGATATCTATGACTTTAGCTGAGATTTTGGCAAGACAGTTTTCCCTCGGACAGTACGCGGAGTTCTTTCTCCGGGTGCTGGTGGCCTGCATCTGCGGCGCGGCCATCGGGTACGAGCGCAGCAAGCGGCTGAAGGAGGCGGGCATCCGGACCCATATCATCGTGTGCTGCGCGGCGGCGCTGACCATGATCGTGTCGAAGTACGGCTTTGCGGACCTGGTCGGCGGGGACGGCGCGACGCTCTACGGGACCAAGGGCGCGGACCCCGCCCGTCTGGCGGCCCAGATCATCGGCGGCGTCTCCTTCCTGGGCGCCGGGATCATCTTCCGCAACGGCAACTCCATCAAGGGCCTGACCACGGCGGCGGGCATCTGGGCCACGGCCGGCATCGGCCTCGCCATCGGAGCGGGGATGTATATCATGGGCATCTTCTCCACGGTGGTGGTGGCCGTCATCCAAATTCTCATGCACAAGTTCACCATCGGCGTGGATTCCATGGTGGTGGGCCGGATGCACTGCGTGGTGGGCAACACCGCGGAGTTCCGCAAGGCGCTGAACGAGTATATCGAGCGGAACAAGATGCAGCTGCTGGAGATCCGGGTCGATTTGCAGGAAGACGGCAGCGCGGCCTACGATCTGACGCTGCGGATGCGCCACGACGTGACGGTCAACGAGCTTTCCAAGTTCATGGAATCCGTGGGCGACGTGCGCGCGGTCAGCTTCGAGCTGGGGATCTAAGGCTTTTCCAGACGAAAAAGCGGCTCGCGTCGGCGGGCCGCTTTTGACATCTGTTTTCAGCGATAGAACGCTTCGATATAGTCCAGCACGTCCTGCCGGGTGCCCGTGAAGGGCCCCGGCGTTTCCATCTTCAGGGAGACCAGAGCCGCTGCAAATTCCAGGGCTGCGGGGATGTGGTGATCGAGCCGCTCCGTGAGATACCCGGCGAAGGTGGTGTCCCCCCGGCCGGTCCGCCCGCTGAGGTTCCGGGGCTTCAGCGGCGCACGATAGATCCGCTGTCCGTCGCATACGATCGCTTCCGAATTGTGGGTGATCAGGACCTCCCGGGCGCCCCATTCACAGAGCAGGAAGGCGGCCTTCTCCCGGTCGTCCGTGCCGGTGAGCACCTCCGCCTCGGCGGCGTCGGTCTTGAGATACCGGATGAGGGGCAGATACTTCCGCTTCTCGGGCCAGTCCCTGAGCTCCAGGGTGCCGTCCTCGTTCCGGCAGCGGAGCACCGCCTGCACGTCCAGGGCTGTGTCGCCGCGCTTTGCGCATTCTTCGATGAGATCTCCGCCCATGTCGCCCCTCACGAGGCCGCCCAGATGGTAGATGCGGGCCGATTCCTCCGGCAGATCCGCCGGAACGTAGGGTGCGATGCTTTGGGTGTTCAGACTCCGCCGCCGCTCCCGGTCGGGGGTGAAGTACCGGTTCTCCATCTCGGTACAGGTGGGGGAGAACACGGGGAACACCTTTTCCACCTTGCTGTCGCGAAAGGTGGCGAAGGGGTCCACCCGCTGGGGGTCGCCCTTGGGCACCACCGCCACCCGATGGCCGATGGCCGCCGCGGCGTAGCCGGAGAAAGTGACGGCGCCGCCGGCGCGAAATTCCTCCCGGCCGTCGAAGTCGATGTTGTGATCCAGGGTGATCTGACCGATGATCATGGTGTCAAACATGGGGGATCGCCTCACATTCTTTCAAAATAGACTCGTACTCCGGGCACCAGAGCCGGAATTGCCCGGAGGTGATGACCTCCTTCATGGCATAGGAATCGGGGATGCGCGTTTCAGTGAGCAGGGCAGCACGGCCCTCGTCTCCCGGCCGATGGGCGTCGGAACCCACGGTCCGATAGAGGTGGGGATTGGCCTTCGCCAGGGCCAAGGCCAGATCGTTTCTGTTCTTGTGGCGGGGGTTGCAGTTGGCCACCTCCAGCCCGTGGACGCAGGTATAGAACACCTCGTCGCAGTTCCGGTAGGGGTGAGCGTGGATGATCAGCACCTCGTCCCTAAAGCGGTCGAAGAAGGCTTGATGGTCCATCCGGCACACGTAGGGATGGTCGTAGAGCCAATTTTCGTCGATGCCGTAGATGAGATAGTCGCTGTCGTTCTCGGGAAAGCGGAGCTCCACGCCGAAGATGACGTCCATGCCCAGACGTTCGCCCTCTTCCTTGGCCAGGTGATACCCATAGAGATAGCGGCGCACGCATTCGTGCCAGTCGTCGTGGCAGTCCATAAGGTCGATATAGGAATTGTGCAGATGATCCGTGACGCAAAGGCCCTGGTACCCCAGGCTGTGATAGGTCCTCACCTGATCCGCGGCCCGGACGTGGCCGCAGCGGCTGACCTCCATAGTGTGCAGGTGCAGCTCGTATTTGTACATGGCGGCCTCCTTATTTGCCCAGAGCGCGGCAGGATTTGCGCACGATGAGGGAGGGCGGCAAAATCAGCTTAGTGTGCTCCGCCTCCGGGCTCTTGATCCGATCGAGGAGCATGTCCACCGCGGCGATGGCCATCTGCTGGAAGGGCTGGTTCACGGTGGTGAGGTCGATCTGGGGAAGGGCGGAGAAGGAGATGTTGTCGAAGCCCATGAGAGAGATGTCCTTGGGGATGCGGACGCCCGCTTCGAAGGCGGCCTGCATGACGCCGATAGCCAGCATGTCCGCCGCGCAGAGGATGGCGGTCTCCTGATGGGACCGGGAGAAATACGTGCCGCCCATGGCGTAGCCCACCTCCCGGGAGCTGCGGGTGTAGCTGCTGCGCAGCACGTGAGGCTCGATCCCCAGCTTTTCGCAGGTGGAAAGGTACCCGTCCAGCCGCAGCTGATGGGTCTTGCTGTCGGAACGGGCGCCGAAGTACAGGATGTTCCGATGCCCCAGGGAGTAGAGATATTCCGTGGCGATCTGCATGCCCCGATAGTTGTCCACCGAAACGTAGTTCTCGGGATAATCCTTCATGTTTTCGCTGATGAACACCGTGGGCACCTGGGTGGTCAGCACGTTCAACGGCTCGTAGGATTCGTGCCCCACGGGGATCATGATGATCCCGTCCACCTGGCGGCTGACCAGGAGGGAGAAAACCTCTTTCTCCAGGTCGTAGTCATAGGAGGAGTTGCAGACCATGAGAGTGTAGCCCCGTTTCCGGGCGTAGATCTCCAGATGCCCCGTGAGCTCGCTCATGAAGGGGTTGTTCAGGCTGGGCACGATGAGCCCCAGCACGTTGGTGCACCGCTTGACCATGGACCGGGCCACGGAGTTGGGGGTATAGCCCATCTCCTTGCAGAGCTTCAGGATGCGCCGACGGGTATCCTCGCTGATCTCCGTGCTCCCCGAAAGGGCCCGGGAAACCGTGGCGTAGGACACGCCGGCCACTTTGGCCACATCTTTTAGCGTGACGGAAGGCATACCGAAAACCTCCGAATGGGAATTTTGCAAGAAAATACGGTACTGTAAACGTTTACATTATTTTACGACACAACCGGGGGATTGTCAACGGGTGAATTCGATATACCCCGTCTGAAACGGGGGAAAAGTTCTGATTATGCCCCTGGTTTCCATATTGACAAAGACTGGTCGGTGTATTACAATACAAATGGCGTAAACGTTTGCGTATTCTGAGAACGGGATGGAACGAAGTATGATCACGACGCTGCTGTTCGATCTGGGCGGAACGCTCCACACGGTGAAGCGCACGCAGGAATCCCGCCTTCGCTTTTGCGCCCATCTCATACAAATTCTGGAGCTGCACGGCATCCCCGTGACCGTCACCCCCCGGGAGCTGGACGCTTTGCTGGCGGTGAACGGGGAGGAGTACAAGCATTTCGGCGAACGCAGTCTCGTCGAGCTCCCCCAAAACGTCATCTGGAGCAAATTCTATCTGAAGGAACTGCATATCGACGAAGAGCGCCTGGCCCCCTTCGCGGAGGAGATGAGCTTTTACTACGACCAGGAGCGCATGGAGAACGTGCCCCGCCCCCGCCTGAAGGAGACTATGGAAACCCTTCACAGCATGGGCATCCGCCTGGGCGTGGTCTCCAACATCATCTCCACCACCCTGGTCCCCTACGCGCTGAAGGAATACGGCATCGAGGCGTACATGGAGTGCGTGGTCATGTCCAGCGAGGTGGGCATCCGCAAGCCCGATCCCCGCATCTTCGAGGTCGCCATGAACAAGATGCACGCCACGGCGGCCGAGACGGGCTATGTGGGCGACACCATCTCCCGGGACGTGCTGGGCTCCCGCAACGCGGGCCTGGGCCTTTGCGTGCGCATCGACAACCCCGCCATCGCCCACCGGGACGCGGCTTTCCAGGGGCCGGACGCTCCCCGGGCGGACTTTGTGATCCATGAGCTGGACGAGCTCGTCCCCATCCTTGCCGGGATAAACGGGCCGAGGGCCTGAAAAATATAACGAACAGAAGGAGGCTGAACATATGACGGACACGATCTTCTTCGACGTGGGCAACACCTTGCGCATCGTCGTCCCCGACAAGGCGTTTTCCGACGCCGCGGAGAAGGAGCTGATGGAGCTGGTCGGCGCCACGGAGCCCCACGACGTATTCTTTGAGAAGCTGGAGAAGAACTGGAAGAAATACCGCAGCGAGGTCAAGAAGACCCTGATCGACGCAGGGGAGATGGAGCTGTGGAGCCAGCATCTGCTGCCCGACTACGATCCGGAGCGGGTCTGTGCCCACGCGGGGCGGCTCACCCGGCTCTGGCGGGACCACGACGGCCGCCGGGTACCCCGTCCGGACGTGAAGGATACCATCGTCGAGCTGAATCGCCGGGGCTACACCCTGGGCATCATCGCCAACACCATCACCGAGACGGAGATCCCCGACTGGATGATCGCCGACGGCGTGGCCCACTACTTCAAAGCCGTCATCCTCTCCTCCAAGGTCCGTATCCGCAAGCCCGACCCGGCCATCTATTTCCTAGCCTGCCGGGCCATCGGCAAGGAGCCCGGCCAGTGCGCCTACGTGGGCGACAACCCCATCCGGGACGTGGAGGGCACCCGCAAGGCGGGCTTCGCCGCCATGATCCGCATCGACGAGCCGGACACCATCAAAAAGGAGCCCCAGGAGATCGTCCTGCAGCCGGATCACACCATCACCCGCATCTCGGAGCTGCTGGACATCTTTCCGCCGCTGAACCAGGAAGCGTAAACAGGAGGGTTGCTATGGGAACGGAACGAGAATTTGACGCCGTCTTCTACGATCTGGGCGGCACCCTTCGCCTGGTGGAGCGGGACGCGTCCTTCGAGGCGGAGGCTCGGCGGAAGATCGCCGAAATGTGCGGCGAAAAGGGCGATCCCGACGAGTTCTGCAAGTTTTTGGACTACCGCTACGCCGGATACCGCAAGTGGTGCTTCGAGACCATGCGGGAAGCGCCCGAGGAGGAGCTGTGGACCAAATGGCTCACGCCGGAATACGACCGGGAGCTGATCAAAAAGAACGCCGTCGAGCTCACCATCGAGTACCGGAACAAGGACGGCCGCCGGGTGGTGGCCCCCAACGGCGCCCAGTCCATCAAGGACCTGTACGCCAACGGCTACAAGCTGGGCATCATCTCCAATCTGGTCACCTCCCAGGAGATCCCCCGCTGGCTGGAGGCGGACGGCCTCAAACAATACTTCGGCGCGGTGCTCCTTTCCTGTGTGGAGGGCATCCGCAAGCCCGATCCCGCCATCTCCAACAAGGCCTGCGATATCCTGGGGGTGAAGCCGGAGCGCTGCGTGTACATCGGCGACAACCTGAACCGGGACGTGGAAGGCACCCGCCTGGCCGGTTACGGCATGTTCATCCTCTACACCACGCCGGAGAAGCTGGCCAAGGAAAAGATCACCGACGAGAATCGGCCCGACGCCGTGATCTTCGATTTCAACGAGCTCAAGGAGATCTTCCCCAAGGCGCCCCACGTGGCCTGGGATAAGGTCAGAAAGGTGTGACCATGAAGGAGAATATAAAAGCGATCTTTCTCGACCTGGGCGGCACGTTCCGCGAGGTGGACGAGACCAACAAGCCCTTCATCCGCCAGGCCCGGGAGCGCCTCTGCGAGCTCTGCGGCACGGACATGGGGCCGGACGAATTCTACAGCTTTCTGAACGCCCGCTACGACGGCTATCGGAACTGGGCGCTGAAGTATATGTGCGAGGCCCCGGAGACCATGCTCTGGACCCGCTGGCTGGTGCCGGAGTGGGACAGGGAGAGGATCGAGAAGGCCGCCGTGGAGCTTACCTATTGCTTCCGCCGGGCCAAGGGCGAGCGCCTGGTGGTGCCTAACGGCGTGGAAACCGTGAAGGAGCTCATCGCCCGGGGCTACAAGGTGGGCATCATCAGCGATCTCATCGGCACCGTGGAGATCGACGAGTGGCTGGACAAGGACGGCATCCGGGACCTGTTCTGTACGGTCCAGCAGTCCTCAATTACCATGCTGCGCAAGCCCCATCCGGCCATCTACTTCCTGGCTCTCCAGGAGGCGGGGGTGCGGCCCGAGGAGAGCTGTTTCGTGGGCGACAACCTGAAGCGGGACATCGTCGGCGCCAAGCAGTCCGACTTCGCCGGCACCGTGGGCGCGGAGTACCCGGGCGGCCTCGAATTCAAACTCACTGAGGAGAACCGGCCCGACTGTATCGTCCACCGCTTCGAGGACCTGCTGATGCTGTTCCCGGGCGAGGGCAAGTTCTGTCCGGAGTACGGCGAAGATCCTGCCTTCAGGATACAAGCGTAAGCGAAAGAAGGAGAGACATCCATGGAAGAGTATACGCTGTCCGGCGGCGAGGCCCTGGCCCGCGCGGTGGAAAAACGATATGAAACGGTGGCTTCGGAGTACCACTTCGAGCCATTGAACCTGTACGACAAGGCGGGCGCGCCCGTGGGCACGGTCAAGCCCGGGGACGGCGTCGTCTTCTGCTGTCGCCGGGGTGAGCGGGAGACGGAGCTCACCGATGCCTTCACCGATCCCGATTTCAAGGGGTTCCCCCGGGAGAGGATCGACCCTCTGGATTTCGTGATCCTCACCATGTATTCCGAGAAATATACCTATCTCCCCATCGCCTTCGCTCCCGCCAAGGTCCAGAAGACCCTGGCCCAGGTGTTGAGCGAGCAGGGCAAGACCCAGCTTCATCTGGCGGAGAGCGAGAAATACGCCCACGTGACCTTCTTTTTCAACGGCGGCAACCAGCATCCCTTCTCCGGGGAGGACGACATCCGCATCCCCTCGCCCAAGGGCGTCCCCTTCGAGACGGTGCCCGAGCTGAAGCTGCCCGAGGTGGCCCAGAAGCTGCGGGAAGGCCTGGACAAGGGCTACGATTTCATCGTCGCCAATTTCGCCAACGGGGACGTGATCGGCCACACCTCCAGCGACGAAGCCAAGCCCAAGGCCTGCGAAGCTGTCAGCCGATATGTGGGCGAATCTGTTGCATATGCCCGGAAAATGGGGTATACTGTATTGGTTACAGCGGATCACGGCAACATCGAGATCCTCCATACCCCCGAAGGCAAGCCCCACGTGTCCCACACCACCAATCCGGTGGCCTGCGTGGCCCTGGGCGAGGGCACGAAGAAGCTCCGGGACAACGGCAAACTTTGCGACGTGGCTCCCACGATCCTCTTGGCCATGGGCACCGAGCGGCCGGAGGAAATGACCGGCGAGCCCCTGTTCTCTTTCGGGAACACAGGCAAGGTGCTGCTGCTCATCTGCGACGGCTGGGGGTTGGACGCCCCCACGGCCAACA
>JAZRUD010000084.1:0-19936 GCA_045652385.1 Clostridia bacterium | reverse complement strand
CAAGGGCGTCATGAAGAAGATCGAATGGGGCAGCCAGATCCGCTCCTACGTCTTCCAGCCCTACACCCTGGTGAAGGACCACCGCACCGGCGTGGAGAACGGCAACATCCAGGCTGTCATGGACGGGGACCTGGACGCCTTTATCTCGGAATACCTTGTGCAGAGCTGAGGGGTTTATTCTGCGTCTTTTTCTCGCTGGACAAAGAAGGAAAAGTCGCCCAAAAAGAGGGACTCAAGAAAGAAAAAACAACAAAGGCCAAAGAAAGCAGGAGCTGCGATTGCGGCTCCTGTTTTGTTCTATTCCATATGGGGTTTGGTTGACTCGATCACGGACAGGCAACGCTTCGCCTCGGCCGCCTGCTCTAAAGTCACGGCCTTCGGGTCGCCGTAGCGGGCGGCGATATACAGTTCCCGCAGCGTTCCGTTCTCCGGCATGTCCAGATACGCCGAGGAGCTGTTCAGTACATCCTTCGAAGTGTCGGAGGGGGAGATTCTGAGGTGCAGCGAACGAACGTGATCGAGATAGGATCGATAGACCTTGCGGACCTGTCGGACGTTGGGGGGAAGAGCGGCCTCGCCGGATCTGCGGCGCAGGAGCCTTTCAAATGGCTTTCGTTCGATGTTCTCCCGCGCAAGCCTGGGCTTTTCTTGCTTTTTCTGGTTGTTGCGGATCAGCTTGATCGCGATAAGGATCAGGACCGCCGCCAAAAACGCGATCATGATCAAAAATCCAGCTCGGACAGGCAAATGGAAATGAGGGGTTTCCCCACTGGCCAGCGCCTCGCCGGGGCTTTGGTCGCTGCCGGGAGGCAACACGAGGGAATCGTCTTTTTCCATCAGAACCTTGTTGACGTCCTCTTCCTCCGAGGGATGGAAGATATCCGGCGTCTCCTCGCCGGGGAACAACGTCCTTCTCAGCCAGACCAGAAAACCAGTCAGCATTTTGAACAGGAAGGTGACCATGGGAACCAGGCCGCGCAGGAGGAAGAAAGCGGCGAGGAGTAAAAAGGGCAGAACGACGACATACGCGCCGTCCAACACCCGCATCGTCTTCGGGGCGCCGAGACTCAAACGCATGCCCCTCAGCGAAAGCACGGAAAGGATGAAAAACAGCAGACCGTAGATCTCTCCGCCGAAAAGCCGTTTTCCATACCAGTCGTCCGTGCCGAAGTGGAAGATGATCAAGCAAAACGTGAGCATCATCGCCGCGAAGAGCATGATGCGAACCCGTCGCCTGTATACGTCCAGGAACACTTCAAAGTTTCCGATCGTCATGACGACGACAAAGTATACCCACGCGGCAGCATGGATCAGCAGGATCGGTTGAAATGGACTCATGAGAAAGCTGAGCCCCGGCAGAAGCGACAGCAGGAAGCGCAGCGCCGCGTTGTCAACGTATATGATGACATACCCGACGGCGAAGCATGCGGCGACCAGGATCGCCAACTGAAGGGACCACGGCGCGATGAGGTTGGTCACGACCCCGTTGACGCCCATCTCGGAGGCAGTATACGTCACGGAAAATGAAAACAGGGAGACCGTATAGAAATAAAAGCAGATGTCCGCGCAGACGCGCATAGGCGCGTACTGCCTGGATACGCTTATCCCTTTATTCATGTTCCCGCCTCCTTTCGACCTGTTTGAAATCCTTCTGAGGAAGGGATCAGCATTCCCCGCCTGGGACCATCACGATGGGGCGGCTGTCGATATGGCTGCCGAGATATTCTATCATTGCCTTTCCCTCCGGCCCGACGGTCGGCGTGATAACGATATAGCTGCAGTTGCTGCGCCGACGGCGTATGCAGCGCTCCACAAGGCTGCTGAAAGACGTGTGCCCGGTCAGTCTTGACAGACCCAGCCGACGCAGGATAAAGAACAGATGTTCCCGGCCCACGCCTTCGGGTATGGACAACAGATCGCCGTTGGACATCATTTCATAGGGTATCTTCGCTTCCTCCAGCTGTTCACAGACCGTGCGGACGAGCTTGAGGCAGTTCTCCATCAGCGGGCGCCGGGAACTGTCCATATTCACCATGACGACGGCGACGCAGTCGGTGGTATAGTCGTTTTGACGCACCATCAGCTTGCCGACCTTCGCGGTCTGTTTCCAGGAAATCTGCTTCATGGGCTCGCGGCCGGTATACTCCCGGTAGCCCAGCAGCATAGTCGGATCGTCGAAGATAAAGCGCCGCACGGACAGATCGCCCATCTCCCCGCCGGGAAATGCAAGCTCGTCCGCACTGCATTTTTCAGAGGTGCAGATCACCTTTTTGTAGATCGAATCCGTGCGGATGATCGGATACAGACCCAAAAAATCGCCTGTTTCTATGTAATACCGGCCCGGTATATGCAGACCGCGCTTGCTCAGCGAAAAGTGCACCTTCCCGTTGAACCGGCCGTGAGCCGGCAAGAAGAAGTGATGGCTGACGCTGGTACCCGTATCGACGGTTCTGACATGCAGCCGACAGAACTCCTTATCCTCCCGGACCGCTACATCCGGATCGAAATACAGAGAAAAGCCCACATACAGCAACGGCAGCCAGTGGGGGTTGCGCACGGTATACTGCAGCGTTGCGATCTCGCCCGGCTCGACAAGGTTCGTATCCAAATCAAACTCGACCTCCAGTCGGCGCGTGTTGCCCCACAGACTAACGGCCTCGATGACGAGGATAAAACATGTGATCAAAAATATGATTAGGGTGATCATATCTTTTCGAGCGGAACTTCTACACCTTCGATCAGATTCGCCATAAAGCGCGTGTTGTCGGTATGACTGCTGCTGACAAGGATGACGCGATGCGGAAGGACACAGAGTGCCTCCTTCTTGACGTCCTCAGGAATGACGTAATCGCGTCCCTGCATGGCGGCATAGATCTGGCTCGCCCGGTAGAGCGCCAAAGAACCGCGGGTGGAGACGCCGTTGGCGATCATTTCGTTGGTGCGCGTACAGTCGATGATGCTCATGATATAGTCTGCGACGTCGTCGCTGATGCGGACCTCACCAAAACCTGCGCGAAGGGCCTCTATCTCTTCGCCGCTGACCACGGGAGAAAGCTCCTCCAACAGCTGTTTTGAATCGGGACGACGGAGAACGGATATCTCCTGCTCCCGCGTCATGTATCCCAGTCTGAGGCGCATGAAGAATCGGTCCATCTGCGCCTCAGGCAGCGGAAACGTGCCATAGGACTCGATGGGGTTCTGCGTCGCCATGACCATGTACGGTTCCTGCATGGGGTAGCTGACGCCGTCCACGGAGATCTGCTTTTCTTCCATGACCTCCAACAAAGCGGATTGGCTGCGCGGCGTAGCTCGGTTGATCTCGTCCGCCAGGATGATCTGAGCGAAAAGCGGACCCGGACGGAATTCGAATTCGCCGCTCTTCTGGTTGAAGAAATTTATGCCCGTCAGATCGGAGGGCAGCAGGTCCGGCGTGAACTGGATGCGGCGGAACTCACCACCGATGCTGCGGGAAAAGGCGCGCAGCAGCATGGTTTTTCCGGTGCCGGGCACGTCCTCCAGCAAAACATGGCCGGAGGCGATGAGGCAGATGGCCAGCTGCTCGATCACCTCGTCCTTGCCGACGATGATGCGGCTGCAGTTTTTCACGATGTCGTTTTTGAATTTGACGAATGCTTTGGTATCCATGCTCGTTTCTCCCCTCATGACAGCTTACGGTGTAGTCTATTATAGGGTATCGTCCTTGCTCCCGTCAATGAAAAAGGACCTGCCTTCGGACAGGTCCTTTATTTGCGTTGTGCGGTCTTATGTCAGACCAGCTCCAGCACCACCATGGGGGCGGCGTCGCCGCGGCGGGCGCCCAGCTTGTAGATACGGGTGTAGCCACCCTTCTTGCCTTCCTGGATGCGGCCGTCGTACTTGGGGGCCAGCTCACGGAAGAGCTTCTCCACCACGGCATGGTTGGTGCCCTTGGTGCGGTCCCGGTACTCCTTCTTGGTCTCCTTCTCCTTCTTGGGCTCGGGAATGTCGTACAGATAGCTCATGATCTGACGGCGGGCATGGAGCTTGGAAGGCTGATCCTGGGGCTTCTCCTCCTTGGAGACCTGACCCTTCTCGTTGTAGACCTCTTTCTCCACCATGTCCGTGTTCTTGTATTCCTTCACCGCCAAGGTGATGATCTTCTCGGCGATGCTGCGGACTTCCTTGGCTCTGGTCTCGGTGGTGACGATCTTGCCGTTCCAGATGAGAGCGGTGGTCAGGTTCCGGAGCATTGCAACACGCTGGTCAGTGGGCTTTCCCAGTTTCCTGTTTGCCATTGCTGCTTCCTCCTAATTAATCTTCGTTGCTGCGCAGGGTCAACCCCAACTGCGCCAGTTTTTGCTGCACTTCTTCGAGCGACTTGCGGCCCAGGTTCCGGACCTTCATCATCTCGTCTTCGTCCCGCTGCACCAGCTCCTCCACGGTGTTGATGCCAGCCCGCTTCAGGCAGTTATAGGAGCGGACGGACAGGTCCAGATCCTCGATGTTCATCTCCAGGATCTTTTCCTTCTTGCTCTCCTCCTTCTCCACCATGATCTCCACGCCCTGGATCCGATCGGTCAGGTTGATGAAGAGCATCAGGTGCTCGGTGAGGATCTTGGCGGCGTAGCTGGCCGCCTCGTCCGGCTTGATGCTGCCGTTGGTCCAGATCTCGAGGGTGAGCTTGTCATAGTCAGTGATCTGGCCCACACGGGTGTCATCCACGGTGAAGTTCACCTTGGTGATGGGCGTGTAGATGGAGTCCACGGCGATCTCGCCGATGGGCATGTCGGGCCGCTTGTTGCGGTCGGCCACCACATAGCCCCGGCCGTGATCCAGCATGATCTCCATATGGAGCTTGCCGTTCTCGTCCAACGTGGCGAGATGGAGCTCGGGATTGATGATCTCAACATCCGAATCGGGCAGGATGTCACCGGCGGTGACTTCGCACTCGCCCGCCGCGTCGATGACGACCTTCTTGGGGCCCTGGCAATGGAGCTTGCAGATGAGGCCCTTCAGGTTCAGGACGATCTCGGTCACGTCCTCCTTCACGCCCTCGATGGTGGAAAACTCATGGAGCACACCGTCGATGCGGATGGAAGTGGCGGCCACGCCGGGGAGGCTGGAGAGCAGCACCCGACGCATGGAGTTGCCCAGCGTCATGCCGAAGCCGCGCTCCAGGGGTTCCACCACGAACCTGCCATAGTTCTCAGACATCTCAACGCATTCGAGTTTGGGCTTTTCAAAATCCAACATATTGTACCCTCCTTCGGTAATGTCGTTTGGTGAGGTCGAGGCTTACCTGGAGTAGAACTCGACGATGAGGTGCTCCTCGATGGTGAGGTCGATATCCTCTCTCTTGGGCAGAGCCACGACTTTACCGGACAGGTTCTCGGCGTCCAGCTCCAGCCACTCGGGCACGGTGCGCTTGGCGCCCTGCTCCCGCAGGGTGGCGAACAGGGGGATCTGACGGCTCTTCTCCTTGACGGAGATCACGTCGCCCACCTTCAGCTCGTAGGAAGCGATGTCCACCTTCTTGCCGTTGACCAGGATGTGACCGTGGGTCACCATCTGGCGGGCCATGGGGCGGGACTCACCGAAGTTCAGGCGGTAGCACACGTTGTCGAGACGGCGCTCCAACAGCTGGAGCATGTTCTCGCCGGTGACGCCCTTCATGTTGGAGGCGGTCACATAATACTGATGGAACTGACCCTCCAAGACGCCGTAGGCCCGGCGGACCTTCTGCTTCTCACGAAGCTGAATGCCGTACTCGGACTGCTTGCGGCGACCCTGACCGTGCATGCCCGGGGGGGTGTGGCGCAGCGTCATGGCGCACTTTTCGCTGTAGCAGCGGTCGCCCTTGAGAAACAGCTTGGCGCCTTCGCGGCGGCACTGTCTGCAAACGGAATCCGTATATCTTGCCATAGTTAGTTTGCCTCCTTACACTCTTCTGCGCTTGGGCGGGCGGCAGCCGTTGTGGGGGATGGGGGTCACGTCCTTGATCATGTTGACCTCCAAACCGGCCGTCTGCAGGGCGCGGATGGCGGACTCACGGCCGGAGCCGGGGCCCTTCACGTACACTTCCACGGTCTTGAGACCATGCTCCATGGCGGCCCGGGCAGCGGCTTCAGAAGCCATCTGGGCGGCGAAGGGCGTGGACTTGCGGGAACCGCGGTAGTTCAAAGAACCGGCGCTGGACCAGGCGATAGCATTGCCCTGCATATCGGTGATGGTCACCAGCGTGTTGTTGAAGGAGGAACGGATGTGGGCCTGGCCGCGGTCGATGTTCTTCTTTTCACGACGCTTGCGGCTGACAGCCTTCTTGACTTTCGTTACTTTAGCCATTGCTTCTCCCCTCCTTATTTCTTCTTACCGCCCTGGGTGCGTTTCGGGCCCTTGCGGGTGCGGGCGTTCTGCTTGGTGCTCTGACCGCGAACGGGCAGGCCCTTGCGATGACGGACGCCGCGATAGCAGCCGATCTCCACCAAGCGCTTGATGTTCATGGAGGTTTCACGGCGAAGATCGCCTTCCACCTTCACATTGTGGTCGATGTACTCTCTCAGTTTGTTGACATCGTTCTCCGAAAGATCACGTACCCGGATGTCGGGATCCACGCCCGTCGCAGCCAGGATATCGTTGGACATTGCACGACCGATACCGAAAATATAGGTCAAGCCGATCTCGATCCGCTTGTCTCTCGGAAGGTCTACGCCAGCAATACGTGCCATATGGTTTCTTACCTCCGTTAAAAATTCAAAATGGGTATGTATCTATATCCGCTCGCAGGAAGCGCTGTTCCGATGGGAACGGCGCCAGCCGCCCCGCGAGTATTTTCTAAAGTCGTGCTTAGCCCTGACGCTGCTTGTGCTTGGGGTTCTCGCAGATGACCATGACGCGACCCTTGCGCTTGATGATCTTGCACTTCTCGCAAATCGGTTTCACAGACGGTCTGACTTTCATTGTTTTATCTCCTTAAACTTTAGTTCTGATGGTTCAGTTCTTGGCGCGCCAGGTGATGCGCCCCCGGCTCAAATCATACATGGACATTTCCACGGTCACCTTGTCTCCCGGCAGGATCCGGATGTAGTTCATGCGGAGCTTTCCGGAGATGGTGGCCAAGATCTTCCGTCCATTCTGAAGCGTCACTTCAAACATGGCATTGGGATATGCTTCCGTTACGACGCCTTCCAACTCAAAAACATCTGCTTTGGACAAGCTGTACCTCCTTTTTTTGATCCCTTAGGTTTCATCGACTGCCGTGAGGGCGGCGATGTGCTTGCGGATATCCGCGTCGCACAGGGGCCTTCCCTCTGCAAATTCCATCCGACAGGAGCCCTTCTTAGGATAGGGCGTCACGTGCATCCGCTTCTTCTTCTTAGGCTTCTCGAGCCGCCGAAGGTCTCCGTCCGCCAGATACACGAACCCTTCCTCCATGCTCAGCACCACGAAGGGGCGTCCTTTGTCCCGGCCTGCCCGGGAGACGACCAGATCGCCAACGTTCAATTCGACGCTCATACATCGCCCTCGTAGTAGGTGGTCATCACCGGGTTGCCCTCGGTGATGAGGATCGTGTTCTCGAAGTGAGCCGAAGGAAGTCCGTCCGCCGTCTCCACCGTCCAGCCGTCGGCAAGGACCTTCACCTGATAGCCGCCCAGATTGATCATGGGCTCCACGGCGATGGCCATGCCGGCGTGGAGGCGCTGCCGCGCCCGAGGGGTGTAATAGTTGGGGACCTCCGGGTCCTCGTGCATCTCCCGGCCGATGCCGTGGCCCACATAATCGCGGACCACGCCGTAGCCGTATTGTTCAGCGTGCTGCTGCACGGCCTTGGAGATGTCGGAGATCCGATAGCCCACCCGGCAGTACTTGAGTCCTTCGAAGAAGCACTCCCGCGTCACCTTCACCAGCTGAACGAGCTCCGGCTTTACCTCCCCGCAGAGGAAGGTCCGGGCGGCGTCCCCGTGGAACCCGTCCAGGATGGCGCCGAAGTCGCAGCTGACGATGTCGCCGTCCCGCAGTACCCGCTTTCCCGGGATGCCGTGGATCACCTGGTTGTTCACCGAGATGCACACGCTGGCAGGATATCCCGCGTATCCCAGGAAGGAAGGCGTTGCGCCGCAGCTCGTTACGTACTCGTGGGCCAGCTTGTCGAGGTGAGCCGTGGTGACGCCGGGGCGAATGTTCTCGCCCAACAGTTTCAGCGTCTCCCCCACCACCTTGCCGGCCGCCTGCATCTTCACGAGCTCGCTGGCGGACTTGAGGGTGATCATGCGTCCAGCTCCCTGGCGATCTCTTCGGCCACGGCTTCCACAGCCGCGTCGCCGTTGACCGTCAGGAGCTTGCCCTTCCGGGCGTAGAAGTCGATGAGAGGAGCGGTCTTCTTGTGGTACTCCGTGAGCCGCACCGCCACCGTCTCCGCCCGGTCGTCGTCCCGCTGATAGAGGACGCCGCCGCAAGCGCACTTGTCGCTCTCATAGGTGGACACGTGGTAGGTCGCCCCGCACAGGGGGCACATGCGCCGTCCGCTGATGCGGGCGATGAGCCGCTCGTCGGGGACCTCGATGTCGATGACCCGATCGATGTCGGTGATCTTCTCCAGAGCCTCCGCCTGCGCGATGGTCCGGGGGAATCCGTCGAAGAGGAATCCCTTCTCACAGTCGGGCGCCGCGATGCGGTTCTTCACCATGCCGATGATGACCTCATCGGGGACCAGCTGTCCCTTGTCCATATAGGACTTGGCCTCGCGGCCCAGGGGAGTGCCCTCGCGGACCTCGGCCCGCAGCATGTCTCCGGTGGAGATATGCGCGATGCCGTACCGCGCGGCGATCCCCTTGGCCTGGGTGCCTTTGCCCGCACCCGGCGGGCCCAGCAGAATCATCTTCATAGGCTTAGTTGAGGAAGCCCTTGTAATGCCGCATGAGCATCTGAGCTTCCAGCTGCTCGGTGGTCTCCAGGGCCACGCTCACCATGATCAGCACGCTGGTCGCACCGAACATGCTGGTGATCTTCAGAGAGTTCAGCACGATGGTGGGGATGATGGCGATGATGGCCAGGAACAGAGAGCCGAACAGGGTCAGGCGGTTGCTGATCTTGCCCAGGTATTCGCCCGTGGGACGACCCGCCCGGATGCCGGGGATGAAGCCGCCGTTCTGCTGGAGGTTCTTGCTCATCTCCACCGGATTGAAGGTGATGGAGGTGTAAAAGTAACCGAAGGCGATGATCAGCAGGAAGTAGACCAGATAGTAGGGCACCGGCACCGCAGCGCTGGAGCTCATGTACTTCTCCCACCAGGTGTAGATCGCAGAGCCGGGGAAGAACTGCAGGATCATGGTGGGCACCTGCATGAGGGTCATGGCGAAGATCAGCGGCAGCACGCCGTTGGCGTTGGCCTTCATGGGCAGGTAGGTGTTCTGACCGCCGTAGAGCTTGCGGCCGACGACCCGCTTGGCGTACATGATGGGGATCTTCCGCTCCGCCTTCTCGATGAGCACCACGAAGGTGATCAGCGCGACGATGACGACGAGAGCCACGAAGAACTGCCATACCTGAACGCCGGTGAACAGCATACGGAACCGCTCGATGATCCAATCGGGGACCCGGCTCACGATGGAGGCGAAGATCAGCATGGAGATACCGTTGCCGATGCCCTTCTCCGTGATCCGCTCACCCAGCCACATGAGGAACGCCGTGCCCGCTGCGGAGCAGACGCAGATGGTCACGTAGGACCACCAGATGGGCTGACCGGTGACGATGGAGCTGCCGTAGGTCACGATGATGCCGAAGCTCTGCACGAGAGCAAGACCGACACCCACATACCGGGTGATCTGCTCGATCTTCTGGCGACCGTCCTCCTCCTTGCTCATCTTCTCGAGAGCGGGGATGGCGATGGCCAAAAGCTGCATCACAATGGAACCGGTGATGTAGGGCGAGATACCCATGGCAAAGATGGTGAACTGGGACAGGGCGGAACCGGAGAGGAGGCTCATGAAATCGAACAGAGCCAGACCTTCGATCTGCTGCGCCCAGGCTGCCGTGTCGATGCCCGGGATGGGGATGGCGCAGCCAAGACGGTAGACCACGATGAGAAGAAGGGTGTAGAGGATCTTCTTGCGCAGGTCCTTGATCTTGAATGCGTTGACGAATGTGGTAAACATCAGAGCACCTCAACGTTTCCGCCGGCGGCCTTGATCGCTTCCTCGGCGGTCTTGGTGAACTTGGCCGCCTTGACAGTGAGCTTACGGTTGAGCTCGCCGCGACCCAGGACCTTCAGGCCGTCCTTCTCGATCTTGCTGATGATGCCCATCTTCTTGAGCAGCTCAGCCGTCACTTCCGTGCCGTCTTGCAGGTTGTTCAGGTCGGAAATATTGATAACGGTGTACTCTTTGGCATAGATGTTGGTGAAGCCGCGCTTGGGAAGACGGCGGGCCAGAGGCATCTGACCGCCTTCAAAGCCGTTCTTCTTGGCGCCGCTGCGGGCCTTCTGGCCCTTGTTGCCCTTGGTAGAGGTCTTGCCAAGACCGCTGCCGACGCCGCGGCCGACCCGCTTGCGCTCTTTGGTCGCACCGGCGGCCGGCTGTAATTCATTAAGCTTCATGGTATGACCCTCCTTATGCTTCTTCCACCTTGACCAGGTGCTTCACTTTGAAGATCTGGCCGCGGATGCAGACGTTGTCGGGCTTTTCCACGGTCTGATAGAGCTTGTGCAGACCCAGAGCCTTCACGGTGTCCTGCTGATCCTTCAAAGAGGAGATGGGGCTCTTGACGAGCGTTATCTTCAAGTTTGCCATGATGTCCCCTCCTTAGTCCAGCAGTTCTTCCACGGACTTGCCGCGGAGAGCAGCGATCTGCTCGGCGGTGCGCAGCTGGGAAAGACCGTTCAGCGTGGCCTTCACGCAGTTGCTGGGGTTGTTGGAGCCGTAGGACTTGGTACGAATGTCCTTGATGCCCACCATCTCCAGGACCGCACGGACGGGACCGCCCGCGATAACGCCGGTACCTTCTTCAGCGGGGAGCATGCGGACATGGCCCTTGCCGAACTTGCCTTCCACCTGATGGGGAATGCTGGTACCCACGATGGGGACCTCGATCATGTGGCGCTTGGCATCCTCGACACCCTTGCGGACGGCTTCGGGGATCTCCACGGCCTTGCCCAGGCCCACGCCCACCTTGCCGTTCTCATTGCCGACCACCATGAGGGCTGTGAACCGATAGTTCTTGCCGCCCTTGACGACCTTGGCAACGCGGTTGATGAACACGAGGCGCTCTTTGAATTCGGGAACTTCCTTCTCGAAATCTCTTCTTCTATCGTTACGCATGATGTTTCCTCCTTAAAAATCCAGGCCGGCTTCTCTTGCGCCCTGAGCCAGGGCAGCCACCCGACCGGTGTAGAGGTAACCGCCGCGATCGAACACGACCTTCTTCACGCCCTTCTCCAGGGCCCGTTCGCCGATGAGCTTGCCGACCAGCTTGGCCGCGTCGGTCTTGTTCTTGCCAGCGAGCTGCTCCTTGAGCTGTCCGTCCAGAGTGGAAGCAGCAGCCAAGGTGTTGCCGGTGGTGTCGTCGATGACCTGTGCATAGATGTGCACGGTGCTGCGATACACATTCAGGCGGGGACGCTCAGGCGTGCCGTTGATGTGAAGACGCATACGATGGTGACGAGCTTTACGCACCGCATTCTTATCGATCTTAGAATACATCTTTCAGCTCTCCTTCCTCTCTTATTTCTTACCGGCTTTGCCTTCCTTGCGCAGGACGGTCTCGCCTTCATAGCGGATGCCCTTGCCCTTGTAAGGCTCCGGAGGCCGGACCTCGCGGATGTTGGCGGCGATCTGACCCACGACCTGCTTGTCGATGCCCTTCACGGAGATCTTGTTGGGGGTGGGTACTTCGAAGGTGATGCCTTCGATGGGCTGGAACTCAACGGGATGGGAGAAGCCCATGTTGAGGACCAGGTTCTTGCCCTGAAGCTGGGCACGATAGCCGGTGCCCACGATCTCCAGCTTCTTCTCGAAGCCGGCGGTCACGCCCACCACCATGTTGTGGATGAGGCTCCGGGTCAAACCATGCAGGGCCCGATGGGCCTTGTCGTCGCTGGGACGCTTGACGGTCAGAACACCGTTGTCCTGCTCGATCTGCATATCAGGGTGCATCTGCTGTGACAACGTGCCTTTGGGGCCCTTGACGGTCACAACATTGCTGTCGTCGACCGTGATTGTCACTCCGGCGTCGATCTTCACCGGAAGTTTTCCGATACGTGACATTTCTTTTCCTCCTGATTATCTTACCAGACGAAGGCCAGCACTTCGCCGCCGACGCCGAGTTTGCGGGCTTCCCGATCGGTCATGACGCCGCGGGATGTGGACAGGATCGCGACGCCCAGGCCGCCCAGGACCTTGGGGATCTCGTCCTTGCGGGCGTACACACGAAGGCCGGGGCGGGAGATCCGCTTGATGCCCACGATGACGCGCTGCTTGTTGGGACCGTATTTGAGCTGGATGCGGATGGTCTTTACCAGGCCGTCCTCGATGATCTCATAGGACTTGATGTAGCCTTCTTCCACCAGGATCTCGGCGATGGCCTTCTTGATGGTGGAGCAGGGCACGTCCACGGAGTCATGCTTGGCAACGAGAGCGTTGCGGATGCGAGTCAGCATATCTGCGATAGTATCAGTCATCTTGGTTTCCTCCTTTACCAGCTTGCCTTACGGACGCCGGGGAGGTTGCCCGCGTACGCCAGGTTCCTAAAGCAGATACGGCATATGCCATACTTGCGAAGCACGGAATGGGGCCGGCCGCAGATGCGGCAGCGGGTGTAAGCGCGGGTGCTGTATTTGGGAGCAGCCTGCTGCTTCAGTTTCTTGCTCAATTTAGCCATGATCGCTCCTCCTTATTACTCCTGAACAAAAGGCATGCCGAGGAGAGCGAGCAGCTCTTTGGCTTCCTCATCGCTCTTGGCGCTGGTGACGAACACGATGTTCATGCCGCGCACCTTGTCAACGTCGTCGTAGTTGATCTCGGGGATGATCAGCTGCTCCCGGTCGCCCATGGCGTAGTTGCCGCGGCCGTCAAAGGACTTGTCGGACACGCCGTGGAAGTCGCGGACGCGAGGCAGCACGATGTTCATGAGCTTGTCGGCGAAGTAGTACATCTTGTCGCCGCGGAGAGTCACCTTGGCGCCGATGGTCATACCTTCACGAACTTTGAAGTTCGCGACGGACTTCTTGGCCTTGGTCACCACGGCGGCCTGGCCGGCGATGGCGGAGAGCTGGGCCACGGCGGTCTCGATGCCCTTGGGGTTATCCTTCTCGGAACCGAGGCCCATGTTGATGATGATCTTGTCCAGCTTGGGGATCATCATGACGTTCTCATAGTGGAACTTCTCCTTGAGGCCGGGGACGACCGTCTCACGGTACTTCACCTTCAGGCGGGGTTCGCCGGTAAAGGGCTTGGCCGCAGCCTGGGGCTTTTTGGCCTTGGCAGGGGCCTGCTTGACTTCTTTCTTAGCCATTTAACGTTCCTCCTTCCGCCTTAGTCGATCTGCTTGCCGCACTGCTTGCACACGCGGACAGAGATCTTCTTGCCGTTCTTCTCCACGATGGCGTGGCCAACGCGGGTAGGCATCTTGCAGTTGGGGCAAACCAGCTGCACATTGGATACGTGGATGGTGCCGGCCTGCTCGATGCGGCCGCCGGCCTCACCCTGCCGACGGGGCTTCACATGGCGGGTGACCATGTTGCAGCCTTCGACGATGACCCGCTCCTTGGATGGGAACGCGGTCATGATCTTGCCTTCCTTGCCAGCGTCCTTGCCGGAGATGATACGGACACGATCGCCCTTCTTGACGTTCAGCTTGTTCATATCTCTTCCTCCTTACAGAACTTCGGGCGCGAGAGAAACGATCTTCATGTAATCCTTCTCACGCAGTTCCCGGGCCACGGGCCCGAAGATACGGGTGCCGCGGGGTTGCTTGTCGTCGTTGATGATGACGGCCGCATTGTCGTCGAAGCGGATGTGGCTGCCATCGGGACGGGTGGTTTCGGCGACGGTCCGGACGACCACGGCCTTGACCACGTCCTTCTTCTTTACGGTGCCGCCGGGGGTGGCGGTCTTGACGGAGGCGACGATCACATCGCCGATGCCCGCGAACTTGCGGGAGGAGCCGCCCAGGACCCGGATGCACATGATCTCTTTGGCGCCGGAGTTGTCGGCTACCTTCAATCTGGTTTGAGGCTGAATCATACTTACCTCCCCTTACTTGGCCTTCTCGATGATCTCCACCACGCGCCAGCGCTTATCCTTGGAGATCGGACGAGTTTCCATGATGCGGACGGTGTCGCCGATGCCGCACTGGTTCTCCTCGTCGTGGGCCTTGAACTTACGGGTCCGGTTGACCATCTTGCCGTACAGGGGATGGCGGACCTTGGTGGAGATGGCGACGACCACCGTCTTATCCATCTTATCGCTGACAACGACGCCGGTGCGGGTCTTGCGATAACCTCTAATTACCTGTTCCATTTCTTACTTCCTCCTCACTCGGCACTGCCAGCGAGCTCACGCTGCCGGAGAATGGTCTTAATCCGTGCGATGTCCTTCTTGCAGGCGCCGATGCGGCTGGGATTGCTGATCTGACCGGTCACGGTCTGGAAGCGGAGGTTGAACAGCTCGGCCTTGAGGTCCTTCTCCTGCTTTTCCAGGTCAGCAACAGACATTTTTCTCAATTCTTCAGCCTTCATGCTTCTGCTCCTTCCTGAGCCACTGCCTTCTTCACGATCTTGCAGCGGATGGGCAGCTTGTGCCCGGCAAGACGAAGGGCTTCCTTGGCGATGCTTTCTTCAACGCCTGCGATCTCGAACATGACGCGGCCGGGCTTGACCACGGCCACCCAGTATTCGGGGGAACCTTTGCCGGAACCCATGCGGGTCTCGGCGGGCTTTTCGGTAACGGGCTTATCCGGGAAGATCTTGATCCAGACCTGACCGCCACGCTTGGTGAAACGGGTCATGGCCACACGAGCGGCCTCGATCTGGGTGCTGGTGATCCAGGAGGGCTCCAGAGCTACCAGGCCGTATTCGCCGTAGCTGATGGTGTTGCCACGATGGGCGGTGCCCTTCATTCTGCCGCGGAACACCCTGCGGTGTTTCACTCTCTTCGGCATCAACATGGTTATCTGCCTCCTTCCTTGCGCTTGGACTTGCCAAGCACTTCGCCCTTGTAGATCCAGACCTTGCAGCCGATCCGGCCGTAGGTGGTGTGGGCTTCCGCGAACCCGTAGTGGATGTCCGCGCGCATGGTCTGCAGGGGGATGGAACCGTCATGGTATCCCTCGCTGCGAGCGATCTCGGCGCCGCCGAGACGGCCGGCGCAGCTGAGCTTGATGCCCTTCACGCCGGGGCGCTGCATGGCGCGCTGCATGGCCTGCTTCATGGCTCGCCGGAAGCTGATGCGCTTCTCGAGCTGAGCGGCGATGTTCTCCGCAACCAGCTGAGCGTCGGCGTCGGGATCCCGGATCTCCATGATGTTCACGTTGACGGGCTTGCCGATCTCCTTGGCGATATCGGCCTTGATGGCATCGATCCCGGCGCCGCCCTTGCCGATGAGCATGCCCGGACGGGCGGTGAAGATGCTCACGGAGATCTTGCCGGCGGCCCGATCGATCCCGATGCGGGAGATGTTGGCCGCGTAGTACTTCTTCTTCACAAACTCACGGATCTTGTGATCCTCCACGAGGAAATCCGCAAAGTCCTTTTTCGGAGCATACCAACGGGTGTTCCAGTCGCGAATGACGCCGATGCGGAAACCGTTGGGATTAACTTTCTGACCCATGTTCTTTCCTCCTTACTTGGCCTGCTGATCAAGAATCACCGTGAGATGGCTGGTCCGCTTCAGAATGGGAGAGGCGGAGCCGCGAGCCCGGGGGCGGAAGCGCTTCAGGGTGGGACCCTGGTTGGCGAAGGCTTCGGCCACGAAGAGATCGTCACGGTTGAGCTCCAGGTTGTTCTCCGCGTTGGCGACGGCGGAGTTAAGGACCTTCAGCATGGGCGCCGCAGCCGCTTTCGGGCAGTAGGTCAGGATGGCCTGGGCCTCCTTCACGCTCTTGCCCCGGATCAAGTCCGCCACGATGGTGCACTTGCGGGTAGCGATGCGGATGTATCTTGCCGTGGCATGGGGCCGCTTGTCAGCGTGCTCATGACGATAGGCGGTCTTGGTTTTGCTTCTCGTTGCCATAACTTTCCTCCTTACTTCGCGCCAGAGGACTTCTCGGAGCCCCTGTGGCCACGGAAGGTGCGGGTGGGGGCGAACTCGCCCAGCTTGTGCCCGACCATTTCCTCGGTGACGTACACCGGAACGTGCTTTTTCCCGTCGTGGACCGCGATGGTGTGGCCGACGAACTCGGGGAAGATCGTGGAAGAACGGGACCAGGTCTTAACAACGGTCTTCTTGCCGCTCTCGTTCATCGCCTGGATGCGATCATAGAGAACGTCGCTTACAAACGGTCCTTTTTTAACCGATCTGCTCATTATCCTTACTCCTTCCCGTTACTTGCCGCCGTTCCTGCGGCGCACGATGTACTTGTTGCTCTTGTTCTTGGTCTTCCGGGTCTTGTATCCCAGCGCGGGCTTGCCCCAGGGGGTCACGGGACCGGGACGACCGATGGGGCTCTTGCCCTCGCCGCCGCCGTGGGGGTGGTCGTTGGGGTTCATGACGGAGCCGCGGACGGTGGGACGGATGCCCATGTGACGGGTCCGGCCGGCCTTGCCGATCATGATGTTCTGGAAGTCCACGTTGCCGACCTGGCCGATGGTCGCCCGAGCCTTCAGGGGGATCAGGCGGACCTCACCGCTGGGAAGACGAACCTGGCCGAAGCCGTTCTCTTTGGCGATGAGCTGGGCCGCGTTGCCGGCGGACCGAACGAGCTGAGCACCCTTGCCGGGGACCAGCTCCACGCAGTGGATCATGGTGCCCACGGGGATGTTCTCCAGAGGCAGCGCGTTGCCGATCTTGATATCGGCAGCGGCGCCGGAGACCACCTGGTCGCCCACCTTCAGGCCGAGGGGCGCGATGATGTAGCGCTTCTCGCCGTCGGCGTAGTGGATCAGCGCGATGTTGGCGGAACGGTTGGGATCATACTCGATGGAGAAGACCTTGCCGGGCACGTCGTCCTTGTTGCGCTTGAAGTCGATGATGCGGTACCTGCGCTTGGCGCCGCCGCCCTGATGCCGGACGGTGATGCGGCCGGAGAAGTTCCTGCCGGCCCGCTTGCGCATATCGGTGGTCAGAGACTTTTCGGGGGTGGTGCGGGTGATCTCCTCAAAGGCGGAGACGGTCATGCCGCGCTGGCCCGGAGTGGTCGGATTGATCTTGCGAATAGCCATTTTCTTCCTCCTTACTGGGCGATGCCGTCGAAGAGCTCGATGCCCTTGGACTCATTCGTCAGCTTCACGTAGGCCTTCTTGGTGGAAGGACGACGGCCTTCATACCGGCCCTGCCGCTTGATCTTGCCCAGCTTGTTCACGGTGTGCACGCTCTGGACTTTCACGCCGAAGATCTCTTCCACGGCCTTGGCGATCTCGATCTTGTTGGCGCTCTTGGCCACTTCGAACGTGTAGACCCGGTGGGCGATGTAATCGTAGCTCTTCTCGGTGAGGATGGGAGCCTTCACGATATCATAAGCGCTCTTCATCAGACGTACACCTCCTCGATTTTTGCAACGGAATCCTTGGTGAGGATCAGTTTCTTATACTTGAGCACTTCGTAGGTGTTCAGCGTGCCGACCAGCGTGGTCTTGACGCCGGGGATGTTGGCGGCTGCCCGCTCCACGGCCTCGTCCTTGTCGGGGAGCACGATCAGCGCCTTGTCCGCTTCCACGGCCTTGAGGACCTTCACCATTTCCTTGGTCTTAGGAGCTTCAATGTTCAACGCGTCGAACACGATGAGCTCGCTGTCGGCGACCTTGGAGGAGAGGGCGGACTTAAGGGCGATGCGCTTCACCTTGGAGTTGATCTTCTGGGTGTAGTCGCGGGGCTTGGGCGCGAACACCACGCCGCCGTGTGTCCACTGGGGGGCGCGGGTGGAACCCTGACGGGCGCGGCCGGTGCCCTTCTGACGATAGGGCTTCTTGCCGCCGCCGGAAACTTCGCTGCGAGTCTTGGCACTCTGGGTGCCCTGACGGCAGTTGGCGAGGTGAGCCACGACCACCTGATGGAGAACGGGCTCGTTGACGGGCTGACCAAATACATTCTCGGAAAGCTCGATATCGCCAATGACCTTACCGGTAATATCGTACAATGCTACGTTAGGCATTTCTTCTTTCCTCCTTATTTCACGGTGCTCTTCACGGTGACCATGGTGCCCTTGGCGCCGGGGATGGCGCCCTTGATGAGCAGCAGGTTCCGAGCGGCATCCACGCGGGCCACCTCCAGGTTCTGGACGGTGACGGTCTCGCTGCCCATATGGCCGGGCAGGCGCTTGGTGCGGAAGACTTCGCCGGGGTAGGTGCAGGCGCCCATGGAGCCGGCTACCCGGTAGGAGTGGGAACCGTGGGTCTTGCGGCCGCGGCTCTGGTTCCACCGCTTGATGTTGCCTTCGAAGCCCTTGCCCTTGCTGACGCCGGTCACGTCCACGCGCTCGCCCTCGGCGAACACGTCACAGGTGATGACCTGGCCGACTTCGTAGCTGGCGGCGTCGTCGAGCTTGAGCTCCCTGAGATACCGCATAGCCTTCAGACCGGCCTTGGCGCAATGGCCCTTGAGGGGCTTGTTGGCCAGCTTCTCGCGCAGCTCGCAGAACCCGACCTGCTCGGCATCGTAGCCTTCCTTGGCTACGGTCTTCTTCTGAAGGACGGGGCACGGACCGGCTTCGACGACTGTGACGGGAATCATGGTACCGTCAGCCCGGAAGAGCTGCGTCATACCGATCTTCTTGCCCAAAATGGCTTTCTTCATTGGTTCATACCTCCGTTAAACTTACAGCTTGATCTCGATATCCACACCGGCGGGCAGATCCAGCTTCATGAGGGCGTCCACGGTCTTGGCGGAGGGCTGCAGGATGTCGATGAGACGCTTGTGCGTCCGGGTCTCGAACTGCTCGCGGGAATCCTTGTACTTATGGACAGCACGCAGGATGGTCACGACCTCCTTCTCCGTGGGCAGGGGGATGGGTCCGGAGACCTGAGCCCCGGTCCGGCGGGCGGTTTCCACGATCTTCTCAGCGCTGGCGTCGACGAGACCATGCTCATAGCCCTTCAACTTGATGCGGATTCTTTGGTTTGCCATGTTATTGTTTCTTCCTCCTTCTAAGATTGGGCAGTACACGGGGCCGTGTGTTTCCTAACTCTTGGTTTATGCGCGGCCTTTCGGCCACACATTCTTCGATTCGGAAGCCACCCTGCCCGCTATTTTTGCCCCCGCTTCTGTCTGTTTTGAAGCGTTGGCCCGGCAGAAATTACCCGGATGGCAGCCGGCAACCTCCTGCCCGGACCCGCGTTACGGCCATAGGTATCCCCTGGTCCGCACGCGAACAGCAGAAGTATACTCTATTCGTTCCGGAAATGCAAGTATTATTTTGCGAAAAAACAAACTTTTTTTGAGCTTTTTTCGCGGCGTTGTGTGTGTCTTCTTCCTATATATACAATATGTTGTAACTTAAGCGCGGTGTAGCCGCGCGCACTCAAGTTGTGCAGGAAGAACGGCAGGCTGAAATACGTCAAACGCAGCGACATGTGCGGTGAATCTCACTCCTTGCAGGGCCCGCCGCCCGGTACGCACAGCGTATAGACGGGCCCTGGAAGCGTAGCCGCTGCGGAGCACCCCGCCGCAGCGGGACAAAAAAAGAGAGCCGCATCGCGACTCTCTTTTTTTGATCTCTTACTCGATGACCTTGGACACGACGCCGGAAGCCACCGTGCGGCCGCCCTCGCGGATAGCGAACCGGAGGCCTTCCTCCATGGCGATGGGCGTGATCAG
>JAZRUD010000083.1:0-6085 GCA_045652385.1 Clostridia bacterium | reverse complement strand
GGCGATGTCCCTGTCCTTGGGCGGGATGTCGTTGACCAGCTTGCCGTCGATCAAAAGCTCGCCGTCGGTGATCTCTTCAAGACCCGCCACCATCCTGAGCGTGGTGCTCTTGCCGCAGCCCGAGGGGCCCACCAGCACGATCAACTCCTTGTCCTGAATGTCCAGGCTGAACTGCTGGACGGCCACCACGCCCTCGTCGGTGATCTGGAGATTGACTTTCTTCTTCTCCGGCTGATCGTCCTTCTTCTTGCTCTTCTTCTGTTCGCCGCTGACGTAGGGGTAGACCTTTTTGATGTTCTTGAGTTCTACGGTTGCCATTTTGCTTGTCTCTAAGCGCTCTGCCTCCGCAAGGAGCGCCCTCGCGGCTTTTTGGCCGCATTACGACAGGTCTCCACACTGCCGCACCGGGAGATGCCGGTTGTTTCCTCCTTTTTTTCAGGGGGAACGCCTATTGTCTGTGGAGTAGAACGCCCCGCCCTTACATTTGAAGTTGGTGTCGCCGAAGGGATCCCCCCGGTGCACGATCATTGTATCATACGCTGTTTTTTTGCGCAAGACGCCTTGTCAAAAGAGAGGCTTTTCGGTAAGATGAAACCGATCGAAACTCTCTATTTTATCGGCACAAAGGGGATAAGCCTATGCAGCTGTCCAACGGAAACATATTTCTGAACGGCCGGTTCGTGCCCGGCGGCATCGCCTTTTCCCGCGTCGTCGAGGCCGTTGGCCCCGAGGTGACGGGGGGGACGGACCTGGCGGGGGATTACGTGATCCCCGGCCTCATCGACGTGCATACCCACGGCGCCCTGGGGGAGGATGCCGGCGACGGCAGCCCCCGGGGGCTGGTGAAGCTGTCCCGGTATTACGCTGCGGGCGGCGTCACCGCCTGGTGCCCCACCGCCGTGGCCCTGAAGGAGCAGCCGCTCCCGAGGGCCATGGAGGCCGTCGGCGGCTTCGTGCGGCCTGCGGACGGGGCCAGGATCGCGGGCGTCCATCTGGAGGGGCCCTTTCTGAGCCGGGAGAAGTGCGGGGCCCAGAATCCGGACGCCCTCCGCGCCCCGGACGCGGAGCTCTTCCGCCGGCTGAATGAGGCTTCGGGCCGTCAGGTACGGCTGGTGACCGTGGCTCCCGAGCTGCCGGGGGCGCTGCCGTTCATCCGGGAGGTCAGTCGAATCTGCACCGTGTCCCTGGGCCATACCGCCGCGGATTACGACACGGCCCTGTCCGCCTACGAAGAGGGGGCTTCCCACGCCACCCATCTGTTTAACGCCATGTCGCCCCTCCGGCATCGGGAGCCCGGCGTGGCGGCCGCCGCTATGGACGCCGGGGCCACCGTGGAGCTGATCCCCGACGGGCTTCACGTCCATCCCGCCGTGATCCGGCTGGCCCATCGCCTGTTCGGGCAGAAGCTGGTGCTCGTTTCCGACTCCCTGCGCTGCGCGGGCATGCCCGACGGGGACTATGAGCTGGGGGGCCTGACCGTCACCGTGGCAGGGGGCAGGGCTGTGCTTCGAGGCAGCGATACCCTGGCGGGCAGCTCCATCCATCTTATGGACGGCCTTCGCCGGGCCGTGTCCTTCGGGGTGCCCCTGGAGGCCGCCGTGTACGCCGCCACCGCAGCCCCCGCCAAAGCCATCCGCCGGGACGGGGAGATGGGGGCCCTGGCCGCGGGTTTTGCGGCGGATCTGGTGGTGCTGGACAGGGATCTGAACCTGAAAGCCGTCTACATCGACGGCGCCCGGGTGCGATAAAAGTCGATTACATGCGAGGGGCGTCGCCCCTTTTTTAATGCCGTCTTAATTTCTGCGTGACCCGCCTTAACGCCGTCTTTGTGAGGGATGGGGTAAGATAGGACCATCCAAAGGGAAAGGAGGTCTATCATGAGCGGGCGCATATTCGGGAAGCAGTTAAGCTCCTTTCAGATCATCATCGGCGGTTTCGTGGCCATCATCCTGGTGGGAACAGGCCTGCTGATGCTGCCCGTCGCGTCCCAGACCGGCAGCTGGACCTCCGTGGAGGACGCCCTGTTCACCGCCACCTCCGCCGTGTGCGTGACCGGCCTGGTGGTCCGCGATACAGGCGTCTACTGGTCCTTCTTCGGCCAGGCGGTCATTCTGGCGCTGATCCAGATCGGCGGCCTGGGCATCGCCACCGTCACGGCCCTCGTCGCCACCGCCTCCGGGCGAAAGATCACGCTGCTGCAGCGAAACATGCTCCAGGAGAGCATCTCGGCGTTCCAGGTGGGGGGCATCCTGAAGCTGACCTGGTTCATCTGCAAGGTGGCCCTGCTGGCGGAGCTGCTGGGCGCCCTGCTGCTGCTGCCCACATTTCTCCCCCTCTACGGCAGTACCGGGATATGGATGGCCCTGTTCCATTCCGTGTCCGCTTTCTGCAACGCGGGCTTCGACGTGATGGGGGCTTATACCGGTCCCTTCTCCTCTTTGACCTCCTTCAGCGCCCGGGCGGGGGTGGTCCTGCCCGTGGTTGCGTTGATCGTCACCGGCGGCATCGGGTTTTTGACCTGGGGAGATGTGGCCAGGCATCGGTTCCGGATCAGGCGGTATCGTATGCAGAGCAAGGTGATCCTGGCCGCCACAGCCCTGCTGGTGCTCCTGCCGGCGGCGGTGCTCTTCCTCGGCGATTTTTCTGATTTTGGACCGGGGGAACGAGCCCTCGCCGCCCTGTTCCAGGCGGTGACGCCCCGGACCGCCGGGTTCAACACGGTGGACATGAACGTTCTTTCCAGCGCAAGCAGGGCCATGATCGTGGTGCTGATGCTGGTGGGCGGGGCTCCGGGCTCCACGGCGGGGGGCGTGAAGACCACCACCGTGGCCGTGCTCCTGGCCAACGCCGTGGCCGTGGTCCGGCGCAGGAAGCATCCGCGGCTCTTCAACCGGCGCATCGACGAGGATACGGTGAAGTGCGCGTCCACCCTGATGATGCTGTATCTTCTCCTGGTGCTCGTGGGGGCATTCGTCATCAGCGCCAAAGAGGGGCTTGCTTTCGAGACCTGTCTGTTTGAGACCGCTTCCGCCATCGGCACCGTGGGGCTGTCCCTGGGCATAACGCCGACGCTGGGGCTCCTGTCCCGGGGCGTGCTGGTAGGGCTCATGTTCTTCGGACGGGCAGGCGCGCTCACGCTCCTGTTCGCCGCCGTCAACAGCACCGGACCGCAGGTGGCCCAGTATCCCTTGGGCCGGATCAACGTGGGATAAAAGGAGGACGTCATGAAATCCATTCTTCTGATCGGAACCAACCGGCTGGGATCGCTCCTCGTGCGGGAGTTCCATAAGCTGGGTCATCAGGTCATGGCCGTGGACAAGGACGAGACCAGGATCAACAGCATCCTGCCCTTCGTGACCGACGCCCAAATCGGCGACAGTACCAACGCAGCTTTTCTCCGGTCCCTGGGCGTCGCCAGCTTCGACGTGTGCATCGTCACCATCGGCGGCGACTTCCAGAGCTCCCTGGAGACTACCTCCCTGCTGAAGGAGCTGGGGGGCAAGCTGGTGGTGGCCCGGGCGGACAGGGAAGTCCAGGCGAAGTTCCTCCTGCGCAACGGGGCCGACGAGGTCATCAGCCCCGAGAAACAGGTAGCGGAGTGGGCGGCCATCCGCTACGCCTCCGACCACGTTCTCGATTACGTGAAGCTGGACGAGGAACACGCCATCTTCGAGGTGGCCGTGCCCATGGAATGGGCCGGGAGGAGCGTGGGCCAGATCGACATCCGCAAAAAATACGAGATCAACATCCTGGGCGTCAAACAGCATGGAAAGATGGACCTGTCCGTGACGCCTGAAAACGTTCTCTCCGGCGACATGACGCTGCTGGTGCTGGGGGAGAAAAAAGCGATCCGAAAGTGTTTTCGGATATGACCCGTCGACAGCCAAAGGGGGTGTACAATATGACGGACCTGATACTGATAGTGGCGATCCTGGGGGCCTTCGTTTCCGGGTTTTACGTGATCGACCGCCTGGGAAAGGCGCTGGACGAGAAGACCGAGGGCCGCAGAAGGAGAAGGAGCCGGTGCCTTTTCAAGTGAGGGAAGGGCATTTCTGCTCCCGGATTCTCAAATAGGATGGAAGAATCGGAAAATGTATGATATACTATCCTCAAATCTGGCGAAGGACATGAGCCAAATGGATAAAGGCGGTCAAAGCGAGCATATCCTGGTCTGCGTCTCCCCGTCGCCCTCCAATCCCAAGGTGGTAGCGGCAGCGGCTCGGATGGCGGCGGCCTTTCACGCTTCCCTGACCGCCATCTATGTGAAGCCCACCAACTACGAGACCCTTTTGGAGGCGGACAGGACCCGCCTCCAGAACAACATCCGCTATGCGGAACAGTGCGGCGCGTCCGTCACCACCATCGTGGGGGACGACGTGCCGGGTCAGGTGGCGGAGTACGCCCATATCTCCGGCACCACCAAGATCGTGGTGGGGCGCAGCGGCATCCGGAGGCGTCACTTCTGGAGCAAGCCGCCTTTGACGGAACAGATCATCCTCAACGCGCCGGACGTGGACGTGTACATCATCCCGGACTCCGCCGCCGACCTGAAGCAGCAGAAGGAGGACGCCCGCATGGCCGATCCCATGCGCCCCACCTGGAAGGAATCCCTCTACACTCTTCTGCTCCTCATGGCGGCCACGGGCATCGGGCTCGTCTTCACCCGGTTCGGCTTTTCGGAAGCCAACATCATCACCATCTTCATCCTGGGGGTCCTGATCATCTCCGTGGTCACCGTGAGCCCCGTCTACAGCGTGTTGGGGTCCCTTCTCAGCGTTCTGCTGTTCAACTGGTTCTTCATCGACCCCAAATTCAGCTTCCACACCTATGAGGCGGAATACGCCGTGACCTTCGCCATCATGCTCATCTCCTCCCTCATCACGGGGACGTTGGCCAACCGCATGAAGCTGAACGCCCGTCAGAGCGCCCGGGAGGCGTTTCGGACCAAGGTCCTGCTGGACACCAACCAGCTGCTGCAGAAGGCGGAGTGCCCGGAGGAGGTGGTGGAGACCACCGCCCATCAGATCATCACCCTGCTCAGCCGGGACGCGGTGATCTTCTCCCGCACGGAGGCCGGCGGCCTGGGGGCGGGGATGACCTTCCGCGCCACCTACGGCGCGGAGGAAAGCGTCCCCGACGAGAACGAGGAGGAGATCGCCCGGTGGGTCTTTGAAAACCAGCGGTCCGCGGGCTACCGGCTGGACCGGTTCGAGGGGGCCGCCGCCCAGTATCATGCCATCTGTCTCAACGGCTACTGCTACGGGGTCATCGCGATCCGCCTCGATCGGGCGCCCCTGGAGCCCTACGAAAACAGCATCGTGATGTCCATCCTGGGCGAGTGCGCCCTGGCGCTGGAGAATCTGAGGAACGCGGCGGAGAAGGAGCAGGCGGATTTGATGGTCCGCAAGGAGCAGCTTCGGTCCAACCTCCTGCGGTCCATCTCCCACGACATCCGCACGCCGCTCACGTCCATCTCCGGCAACGCCAGCAACCTGCTCAGCCACTACGGCCAGCTGGACGACGAGACCCGCAGGCAGATCTTCTTCGATATCTACGACGACGCCGAGTGGCTCATCGACCTGGTGGAGAACCTTCTCTCCATCTCCCGGATCGAGAACGGGCAGATGGAGCTGCACCTCTCCTCCGAGGTCCTGAGCGACGTGATCGACGAAGCCCTGAAGCACGTGGATCGGAACGCCGCGCAGCACCATATCGCCGTCCGGGCTACGGACGACATCCTGCTGGTGGACATGGACGCCCGGCTGATCATGCAGGTGCTTATCAACCTTATCAACAACGCCGTGAAGAACACGCCGACGGGCTCTCATATCTCGATCGAGAGCCGGCAAGCGGGCAATGAAGCCGAAGTCATTGTCCGGGACGATGGACCTGGTATCGCGGATGACGTGAAGCCCTACGTGTTTGAAATGTTCTACACAGGACAGAACAAGGTGGCTGACGGCCGACGGGGCATGGGCTTGGGGCTTGCCCTCTGCAAGGCCATCGTGGAGAGCCACAGGGGCCGAATCGCTCTCACCGACAACACACCCACGGGCT
Organism: Clostridia bacterium; assembly: GCA_045652385.1. GTDB lineage: Bacteria > Bacillota > Clostridia > Christensenellales > CAG-138 > RUG472. The sequence continues at coordinate 28 of JAZRUD010000083.1, read as the reverse complement.
GCTGCTTTACCGTTTCCCTGCCCATGAA
>JAZRUD010000082.1:0-1735 GCA_045652385.1 Clostridia bacterium | reverse complement strand
GCATCACCGGCGGCGAACCCCTGGTGAAGAAAAACATCCTGTCCCTGTGCGCGAAGATCGCGGCGGTGCCCGGCGTCCGGGAGCTGTGTCTCACCACCAACGGCATCCGCCTGCCGGAGCTGGCGAAGCCGCTGCGGGAAGCGGGCGTACAGCGGGTGAACCTGAGTCTCGACACCCTGAACGCAGATAAATACGCCTACATCACGCGCATCGGGAACCTCGGCGACGCTATGCGGGGGCTGGAAGCGGCCCTTTCGGCCGGGTTCGAGAAGGTGAAGATCAACGCCGTGCTGATGGGCGGCTTCAACGACGACGAGATCCCGGCCCTGGCGGCCCTGACCCGGCGCTATCCTGTGGACGTGCGGTTCATCGAGCTCATGCCCATGGGCGGGGAAACAGATCCGGGCGCGTTCCTCCCGGGGAACGCGGTTTTGGAGAAGCTGCCGGAGCTGGAAAAGGCGCCGGAGGACGGAGCCGTTGCCCGGCTCTACCGTTTGCCGGGCGCCCAAGGACAGGTGGGGATCATCAGCCCGGTGAGCTGCCAGTTCTGCGACGGCTGCGACCGCATCCGGCTCACCGCCGACGGCCGGATCAAGCCCTGCCTCCATCAGCGGGCAGAGTACCCCCTCAAAGGCCTGGACGAGGAGGGGATGCGCCGTCAGTTCGAGGCGGCCATTTCGAACAAGCCTCCCCGGCACGGAGAGCTGTCCTATGCCGTCCCCAGCCAGGCGGGACGGCCCATGCACCGGATCGGCGGATAAAAGGAGATCGCATATGGAAAAAGAATTCACCCATTTCGACGACAGCGGCAGGGCCCGGATGGTGAACGTAGGCGAAAAGCCCGTTACCCATCGGACCGCCCGGGCGGGGGCCCGGGTGCTGGTGGATCGGGACACCTTCGCCCTCATCGAAAGCGGCGGCGTGAAGAAGGGCGATGTGCCCACCGTGGCCCAGCTGGCCGGGATCATGGCCGCCAAACGGACGCCGGACCTGATCCCCCTGTGCCACCCCGTGGCCGTCAGCGGCGTCGAGGTCAGTTTGACTATGAACCCGGCCGACTGCGCCGTGGATATCGAAGCGAGGGTGGCCTGCGACGGGCAGACGGGGGTGGAGATGGAAGCGCTCACCGCCGCGTCCGTGGCGGCCCTGACGGTCTACGACATGTGCAAGGCCGTGCAGCGGGACATTCGGATCACCGACATCCGGCTGCTGGACAAGACCGGCGGCGTTCATGGGGAATATCATCGGGAGTAAGGGTGTGAACCCGTGATTCACACTATGCAGTTTGTGCCTTTGCCGCGGGCCGGCGCGGCGATTCTGCAGGCAAAACCGGCAAAACTATTCGAAAAGGAACGTGAATGTATGCAGCATACGGCAGCCGTCATCACCGTCAGCGACAAGGGGGCTCAGGGGCAGCGACAGGATACCAGCGGCCCCGCCCTGTGCGCCATCGCAAAGGAATACGGGCTGGAAGTGGTCTACACCGCCCTGGTCCCCGACGAAGGGGACCGCATCCGGCGGGAGCTCGAAAAGTGCGCCGACGAACTGGAGGTTTCCCTGGTGCTGACCACCGGCGGCACCGGCTTCTCCCCCCGGGACGTGACCCCCGAAGCCACCAGGGCCGTCAACGAACGGGACACCCCGGGCACCCGGGAGGCCATGCGGGCGGCCAGCATGAAAATCACCCCCCGGGGCTGCCTCTCCCGAAGCGCTGCGGGCATCCGGCGACGAACCC
>JAZRUD010000081.1:0-1694 GCA_045652385.1 Clostridia bacterium | reverse complement strand
AGCCCGAGATCGAAGCTCTGGAGGAACCAGACCACCACCGTGGCGACGAGGATCACGGTGAAAGCCCGCTGCAAAAAGTCCTTGGCCTTCTCCCACAAAAGGCGGATCACGTTCTTGGGACTGGGCAGGCGGTAGTTGGGGAGCTCCATGACGAAGGGGGCCGCCTCGCCTTTGAAGAGGGTGCCCTTAAAGAGATAGGCCACCAACACCGCCATGAGCACGCCCAACAGATACAGGCCCGTCATGATGAACCCGCCCTTGCCGGGGAAAAAGGCGCTGACGAAAAAGGCGTAGATGGGGAGCTTGGCGGTGCAGCTCATAAAGGGCGTCAGCAGGATGGTCATCTTCCGATCCCGCTCGCTGGGCAGGGTGCGGGTGGCCATGACGGCGGGGACCGTGCAGCCGAAGCCCACCAGCAGAGGTACGATGCTGCGGCCCGACAGGCCGATGCGGCGCAGGAGCTTGTCCATGAAGAAGGCCACCCGGGCGATGTAGCCGCTGTCCTCCATGAGGGAGAGGAAGAAGAAGTGGGTGACGATGATGGGCAGGAAGCTCAGCACGCTCCCCACTCCCTCGAAGATGCCGGAGACGATGAGGCTGTGGATGGTGGGGCTGACGCCGGCGGCGGCCAGCCCTTCGTCCACCAGGGCGGTGAGCGCTTCGATACCGGAGGCCAGCAGATCCTGAAGGAAGGCGCCGATGACGTTGAAGGTGAGATAGAACACGGCGGCCATGATGAGAACGAAGCAGGGGATGGCTGTGTACTTGCCCGTCAGCACCCGGTCGATGCGCTCGGATCGTGCCCGCTCCTTGCTCTCTTTGGGGCGGATGACCGTGGCCTCGCAGACCTTCTCAATGAAGTCGAAGCGCATGTCGGCCATGGCGGCGGCCCGGTCCATGCCGCACTCATTTTCCATCTGGACGATGATGTGCTCCAGCATGTCCCGCTCGTTCTCGTCCAGATCGAGTTTGCTGAGGACCAGCCGATCCCCTTCCACCGCCTTGCTGGCGGCAAAGCGCACGGGCAGGCCCGCCCGCTCGGCATGATCCTCGATGAGATGGATGACGCCGTGGAGGCACCGGTGGACGGCGCCGTTGTGGTCCCGCTTATCGCAGAAATCCTGACGAGTGGGGCGCTCCTGATACTGGGCGATGTGCAGGGCGTGTTTGACCAGCTCGTCCACGCCCTGGTTCTTGGCGGCCGCGATAGGCACCACGGGAACGCCCAGGAGCTTTTCCATACCGTTCACGTCCACGGAGCCGCCGTTGGACGTGACCTCGTCCATCATGTTCAAGGCCACCACCATGGGCACGTGCATCTCCAGGAGCTGGACGGTCAGATACAGGTTCCGCTCGATGTTCGTGGCGTCCACGATGTTGATGATGGCCGTGGGTTTCTGGTCCAGCACGAAACTGCGGGAGACGATCTCCTCGCTAGAGTAAGGGGACATGGAGTAGATGCCCGGGAGGTCTGTGGTCAGCGTCTCAGGGTGGCCCTTGATGACGCCGTCCTTCCGATCCACGGTGACGCCGGGGAAGTTGCCCACGTGCTGGTTGGCGCCGGTAAGCTGGTTGAAAAGGGTGGTCTTCCCCGCGTTCTGGTTGCCGACGAGAGCGAAGGTGAGGGTGGTGCCTTCGGGGAGAGGATCGCCGTCGCCCTTCGAATGGTACTTGCCGCCCTCGCCCAGGCCCGG
>JAZRUD010000080.1:0-9429 GCA_045652385.1 Clostridia bacterium | reverse complement strand
TGAGGGCGCAGAGGGACATGGTGCCCTCGAGACCGATGTTGACCACGCCCGCCTTCTCCGTGATGGAGGCGGCCAGCGCCGCGAAGAGGATCGGCACCATGATGCGGATGATGGAGGCCGCGAAGGACGTGGTGAGGATGGAGGACAGGATGTTAGGCATGCTCCTCGCCTCCTTTCCGGGCGGTCTGGACCGCTTTTTCGGCCAGCTCCTTTTGGGTCTCCCGGACCACCAGCTTCTGCCGGAAGCCGGAGAGGAACTGGTCCGCCGCGAAGAACAGGAAGATGACCACGGAGATCAGGTCCATCATCTCCACAGGCACCGTGGTCCAGGTGTTCATGAGCTCGCAGCCGTACTGGAGGTAGGCCACGAAGAAGGCCGCGATGGGGATGAAGATGGGGTTGTTGCCCGCCAGGATGGCCAACGTGATGCCGTCCCAGCCGTAGCCCGTGAGGGCCGTCCAGCGGTACTGATTGAAGTAGCCCAGCTGGGTGACCACGCCGCCCATGCCGGCGAGGAGGCCGCCCACCACCTGGCAGAGGATCACGATGGCGCCCACCTTGATGCCGGAATACTGGGAGAACTCCTTGTTGATGCCCACCATGCGGATGGCGTAGCCCCAGCGGGTCCGATAGAGGAAGAACCAGCAGAGGACCGCCATGGCGAGGGCGATGAAGATGCCGTAGCTCACCTGCTCCCCTTCGAAGATCTTGGGGATGATGGCCGTGCTCTTGTAGGGGAAGGTCATGGTGGCGCCCTGGGACCGGTCAGCGAAGTTCTGGGTGAGGAACTGCATGGTCACGTCCAGGATGATGTAGTTGAGCATGAGGGAGACCACCATCTCGGAGACCCCCCACTTGGTCTTGAGGAAGCCGGGGATCAGCATGATGAGGCCGCCGATGAGGGCGCCCGCCAGGATGCAGACGATCTGGTGGAGCACCGTGGGCATGGGGCAGTAGATGGCCACCAGGGCGCCCACGAAGCCGCCCGCGCTGATGCAGCCCTCGCCCGCCAGGTTGAACTGGTTGGCGGAGAACATGATGCAGGTGCCGAGGCCCGTGAACGTGATGGGGATCATATACGCCAGCACCCGGCAGATCTTGCTCCAGCTGGCCGCGGGGCCGAGGAGCATGTACCGAAGGGCCGTCAGCGGCTCGTCGGTACTCATGAAGATCAGCGCCAGGGCCACCAGAAAGGCGACCAGCAGGGCCGCCGCGCCCCGCACGTAGCCGAATAGACGCAGACTCTTACTTTTCATGGACCACCCTCCTAACTTCCTCCGGGCTCTGCCGCTTGAGACCAAGCATGTATTCGCCCATCTCCATTTCGTCCATCTTCTTGGTGTCCTCGAAGTAGGCGACGATCTCGCCGCCGTGGAACACCGCCAAACTGTCGGAGAGCTCGATGACCTCGTTCAGATCCGCGGAGACCAGCAGCACCGCCGCCCCCGCCCGGGAGAGTTCCACCAGCTTTTTGCGGATGAACTCGGTGGCGCCCACGTCGATGCCGCGGGTGGGCTGGTCGGCGATGATCAGCACGGGCTCGGAGGAGAACTCCCGGGCCACCACCACCTTCTGGATGTTGCCGCCGGAGAGCATCTTTACCTGCTGCTGGGGGGACTTGCAGAGGACCTGATATTCCTCCACCAGCCGCTCGCTCTCCCGGTGGATGGCCTTCATATTGAAGAGAGGCCCCTTGTTGAACTTCTTTTCGTCGAACCGGTCGGAGATCACGTTCTCCTCGATGCTGGCGGAGTCCGCGATGCCGTAGATCATACGGTCCTCGGGGATGAGGGAGATGCCCATGTCCCTCAGCTTATCCTGATGGAGGCCCAGCGTGGACCGGCCGCCCACGGTGACGGACCCGGCGTCGGGCTTGCTGAAGTTGTAGAGGATGTCCACCAGCTCCCGCTGGCCGTTGCCCTCCACGCCCGCGATGCCCAGGATCTCGCCCTTTCGGACCGTGAAGGAGACCTTGTTGAGCATCTTCCGGTTCCAGTCGTTGGTGAACTCCAGATCCCGGACCTGGAGCACGGGCTCTGTGGGCTGGGCTTGATCCTTCTGAACGGTGAGGATCACGTCCCGGCCCACCATGAGGCGGGAGATCTCCTGCTCGGAGGTGTCGGCGGTGTTGTAGACGCCCATGGACCGGCCGCCCCGCAGGATGGTCATGCGGTCGGTGATCTCCTTGATCTCCTTCAGCTTGTGGGAGATGAAGATGATGGTGTAGCCCTGCTCCTTGAGATGGATCAGCTCCTTGAAGAGCTCCACCGTCTCCTGGGTGGTGAGCACGGCGGTGGGCTCGTCCAGAATGAGGATCTTGGCGCCCCGGACCAGGGCTTTCAAAATCTCCACCTTCTGTTTCATGCCCACCGGGATGTCCATGACCTTGGCGTTGGGGTCCACCTCCAGATTAAACTTTTTGCTGTATTCCTCGGTGAGGGCGATGGCCTTGCGGAAGTCCACGAAGAGCTTGCCCTTCTTGGGTTCCATGCCCAGGACCACGTTCTCCGCCACCGTCAGGCTGGGCACCAGCATGAAGTGCTGATGGACCATGCCGATCCCGTGGGCGATGGCCACGGTGGGGGAGGTGAGGGCCACCTTTTCCCCGTTGATAAAGATCTCGCCGTTGGTGGGCTGCTCCATGCCGAAGAGCATCTTCATCAGGGTGGACTTGCCCGCCCCGTTCTCCCCCATGAGGGCATGGATCTCGCCCCTCTTCACCAGGAAGTCCACCCCCTGGTTGGCGGCGATGCCGTTGGGGTAGATCTTGTCGATGCCCCGCATCTCAACGACATATTCGTTGTTCTGCATCCGCTTTCCCCTTCCTTTGCTGTTAGCTTGGGTCCCGGGGAGAGAACGGCTCTCCCCTCATAATCCAAATGGGGGAGCCGTCCTTTGGCTCCCCCTTCCCTTAGCGTTCGCCTAAGGTCGCTGTGCAATTAGTTGCCGGCTTTGACGGCGTTCATCAGGGCGTAGTAGTCGAAGTTGGCGTCGAACGCGGTATCGACCTTCACTTCGCCGGAGAGGATCTTGTCCTTCACGGCGTTGACGGCGTCCTGGATCTCCTTGGACTGCTTGGCGAAGTTGCCGGCGGTGGCGATGCCCACGCCGTCCTCAGCGAGGCCCAGATAGGAGCAGGTGCCCCAGAAGGACTTGTCGCCCTCCAGGTACTTCTTGATGACGTACTCCAGGGAGGTGCCCACGTTCTTGAGGCCGGAGGTCATGGTGATGGCCGCGTACTTGGGATCGAGGGTCTGCTCCTGGTCGGAGTCGACGCCGATGAAGTACATGCCCTTCTCGTAGCAGGCTTCCACGGCGCCGGTGCCGGCGTTGCCGCCCACGCCCCAGATGATGTCCGCGCCCGCTTCGATCTCGGCAGCGCCGATCTCCTTGCCCAGAGCGGAGTCGATGTAGTTGCCGATCCAGCGCCAGTCGACCTTGATCTCAGGATCGATGGACTGGGCGCCCTCGATGTAGCCTACCAAGAAGTCGCAGATGACGGGGGAGTCCTCGCCGCCCACGAAGCCCAGGACCTTCTGATCGTTCAGGCCCTTCAGGTCGGACTGGGTCTCCAGCAGGGCGGCGTACACGCCCACGAGGTAACCCATGTCGTTCTGGTTGTACTGGATGGAGGCCACGTTGGGCAGATACTTGCCGTCCACCTGCACTTCGGTATCATAGATGATGAAGAGCTGATCGGGGTACTTCTGGGCCACGGGGATCAGGTTGTCGGGCATCTGCCAGGTGCCGCAGACGATGATGTCGTACTTCTTGGAGGCGGCGACCTCTTCCACGTAGTTCTTCCAGGTGCTCTCGTCGTTGCCCATCTCGATGGTACGGTACTCGATGAGGCCCGCGTTCTTCAGGGCGACCATGCCGCTCTCGGCGGAATCAAAGAAGGACTTGTCGCCCAGGTTGCCGTTGACCAGGTTGACCACCTGGAGCTTGCCGGAGCCGGTTTCGGCCTTGGGTTCTTCCGTCTTGGTCTCGGTCTTCTTGCAGGCCACGATGGCCAGGACCATCACCAGGCACAGCAGGATAGCAACAAACTTTTTCATGTCTTTTCCCTTTCTCTTTCTTTATTTTGCAGGGGACCGGACAGCCCCCTACATATCACCTTGAAGTGTACCATAAATATACGTCATAGTCAACTGTCCTCCCAGTCGCCGCGGGCGTCGTACCGTGCTTTTTTGCGCAGGAAGAGGATCATGACGACGCTCAGGACCGCGAGCAGCAGCCCCAACGCCAGCAGCAGCCCCGCGCCGCTGAAGGTCCCTCGGGCGGAGGTCTGCTCGGCTCCCTGGGCGAAGCCCGCGCCGAAGGCCTCGGCGTAGGAACGGTTGGCGGGATCGGCGTAGGCGGTCTCGAGGCAGGAGAGGACCGCCTCCACGTCCGCCGCCGTCAGAGCGCTTTGGCGTCCCGTGCAGCCGGACAGGAAGTATTCCTGGTCCCCCCATTCGTCGTAGACCACCAGCAGATGATCGGCGCTGCCGAAGAGGGCCTCGTATTGCTCCTGCACGAAGTCGTTCAGGGCGTCCGGGGCGACGCCGTTCAACAGGGTGAGATAGGGCCGGACGCCGGTTTTTCGCTCGAAGGTTTCCATGCCCTTCACGAGAGCCTTGTCGTCGTCGATGCGGCCCAGCTCGTCCACGTACCAGCTGCCGTCCCAGAGGGGATCCGGGGCCGCGTCGGCGGAATTCGAGGTCAGGCGGAGGATCAAAAACACCACCAGCCCCGCCGCCAGACCCAGCAGGACGAGCCACAGGAAACAGCCCATGAGGCGAGACTTTTTCTTTTTTCGAACATAGCGTTTTTGGGCCATAGAACAGATCGCTCCCATCAGCAGATTCAGAGGAAGGGGTCTGCGCCGCCGCAGACCGTCCGCGTACATCCAGTGTAAAGCCTTCGCCCCGTCCCGTCAACAAAACTTTGCATGAATACCCTTCTGAATTCACAATGGGTTCAAAATGATGCGCCATACTGGTGCCATCGAAAAAGAGGGACGGGACGGATATGAAGGAACGACTGCGCAAATTCATGGAGGGCCGCTACGGGGCGGACGAATTGAACCGGTTTTTGACCGTGTGCGGGTGGGTGCTGCTGCTCATAGGCTTCGTGCTGTCGTGGATCGACGCCCCCGCCGCCCGGATCGCGGGCTCGGCGCTGGTGACCCTGTCCTGGGCGCTGCTCGTGTACAGCCTCTTTCGGACCTTCTCCAAGCGGACCCGGGAGCGGGCCGCGGAGAACTACAAATACTTCGTCTGCAAAAACAAGGTCCTGAACCGGTTCCGCCGCCTCAGGACCCGCTGGCAGGATCGCAAGACCCACCGATATTTTCGCTGCCCCCAGTGCCGCGCCACGGTCCGGGTGCCCCGGGGCAAGGGCAAGATCCGCATCACCTGCCCCAAGTGCAAGCATCAGTTCGTGAAGAAGAGCTGAACGTTCAGACTTCCCCCGCGATCGCCTCCAGCAGTTCCCGCAGGAGGCTTTTGCTTTCCATCTCCGTGACCAGCAGCATGGGCTTGCCGCCGGGGTAGGGCTCCTCCCTAGGCGCGTCCGGCAGCAGGGCGCAGGCGCTTTTGGTGGGCTTCACCAAAAGGCGGTCGTCGTAGACCCCGCCCACCAGTCTGCCCCGGCAGTAGATCAGATATTCGCCCATCATGGGCCGCCAGCGCAGATCCTTCGCCTCCGAAAGCTGCTCCAGAACGTATTCCAAATATTCCCTGTCGGACGCCATCAGCCGCTCCTTTTTTTCAGGCTCTTCAGGTATTCCTTCTGCTCCGCCGTGATCCGATAGCTCTCCGCCGCCTTCTGGATGGCCTTGTTGTGGGTCCAGGGGTCCAGGACCCCTTTCTCCAGATAGGGCAGCGCGGCGTCGTATTGCTTGGCGAGAGCGGTGGCGAAGTACCAGGCCCGCATCATGTTCACGTAGTATTCCTCCGAGCGCAGGTCCGCCACCAGCTTGAGATAGGCAGGATCGAAGTCCTCGTCCAGAAAATGCTGCATCAGCATCCCCACGCCGAACCGCACGGGGTAGGTCTCTCCCGATCCGATCCATCGGCGAACGGCGGCGAGCAGCTCCGCCCGGTGCTTTTTGAAGCACTTGGGGGACAGCTGATCCGAGGTCGCCCAGTTGTCCACATAGGGCAAAAACCGATCCACCTCGGCGAGGCATCGGTCGAAATCCTTCATCTCCGAGAGGAGGAAGGCATGGAGCTGGTCCTCGTCGAAATAGGCGTGGGGCAGGTCCCGCAAAAAGGATTCCCCTTCGGGCGCCTTCAGAAGGACCTTCGCGTAGCTTCTGAGGGCCGGGGTGCGGACCCCGATCATCCGTTCCGGGGCCACGGTGGGGATGAGCTTCGCCTGAAACGCCCGGTACCCCTCGTCCCGGAGCCGAAACAGCTCCCGTTCTATCTCCTGCTGGATCATACTAAGCCCTCCTTATGGGATGCCGGATCACGGTCCTGAGCTTGGCGGGGTCCCCCCGGCGGGGATCGCTCAAATAGATCTCATGGTGAAGCCGTTCGTCGGAGAAGTCCAACACGCAGCCCTGCTCTATACAGAAGCGGTGCATCCTTTCCACCGTGGCGGGCTCCGCGTCGTATGGGCCTATGTGCATGCACTGGACGCAGAGACCCTCGTCGACGGTCAGCAGCTCCACGGGGCTGAAGTCCGTCTTCTTCTTTCGGGCGGCCGTATCGACGGCCCAGCGAAAGTCCCTGTCCCGGACGAAGTCGGGGAGCCGGATCACGCTGATCCAGCGGAAGTCCGCCTTGCGGCCGTAGTCCACGCCGGCCACGCCTTCCTGATACCAGAAGCCCTCCAGGGGCGGCACCGCGTACTCGAAGTAGCCGTCGATCCGGTAGTCGGTCTTATAGCTCATCTTCAGGGTGTACGCCACGCCGTAGAGAAGGTTCAATGCCCGCTGATAGTCGCCGTCGGGCTCGTTGGGATCCCCCTTGCCGCGGACGGCGACGTACCGCATGGGCGGCACAGTCAGGAGGGACGGGACAATCTTGGGCTGGTACAGGTCCCTGTACTCCTTCTTGAAATCAAACGCTGCCATGATGTCTCCTTATCGCTGTATCCTTTGAACGATCACGTCCAGCGCCGGCGCCGCCTCCGGAATGGGCAGCAGGGGGTAGACGTGGAACATCCCTTCGGCGACGATCAGCTCGCTGTCGCTTTCGGGGCTCAGCCGCCGGTACAGCTTTACGCTGTCCGGATTCAGTATCTCCCTGGTCCCCGCGAGGATCGTCACCCGGCGAAGGCCCTCCACTTCCCCGTACAGGGGACTCACCCGGGGATCCCGTAGATTCAGGTCCCCGGCCCACCACCGGCCGCAGGCCCGATGGGCTGTGGTCAGCCAGGGGTCCCTCGGCACGAAGGCCGCTATGTCCGGGTCCTCCATGGTCACGTCCATCCAGGGGGACAGGAGGATGAGTTCGTCGGGAGCCCGCTCCCCCCGCCGCATCAGCTCCAGGGCCAGGGCCGCGGCGAGGCCGCCGCCCGCCGAATCGCCCATGAGGATCAGCTTCTTCCCGGGGTGCTCTTTCGCGTATCGGACGTACTCGGGCAGGATGAGCCGGAAGGCCTCCGCCCAGGTGCCGTAGGGGGCCAGCCGATAGGCCGGGGCGATGATGGATGCGCCGGTCCGGTCCATGAGCTTGCTCAGGAACCGCCAGTGGAAATAGGAAAAATCATGGATGTAGGACCCGCCGTGGCAGTAAAAGACGGTGCAGGGGCCGTCCCCGGCTTCGTTGAAGCAGAACAGGCTCCCGTCCGGCCCCGCCTTGCAGAGGCCCCCCATGGACCGGGGCGGCCGGGCGAGCTTCTCCGGCTTCGAGAGCTGCTTTTGCAGCAGGGCATCGTATTCCGCTTCCGTCCGCTTGGGCTGCAGGCGAAAGTACAGTCCCGCCACATGGGCCATGCCGCTGTATCCCATAGATCCTCCCCGCATAAAAAGGCGCCGAAAGCCTAAGCTCCGGCGCCTGTACTGTATGAATCAGCTGTAGATCCGGTACGCCATCAGGAAGTGCTGCTTCCAGTAGCTGCCGGAGAGAACGGAGTTGGTGATGCGCACCTGGCCCGCCCCGGAGCTGGCGTCGATCATCTTGCCGCTGCCCAGGTAGATGCCCACGTGGCCCGAAGCCATGGAGCTGCCCTTGAACACCAGGATGTCGCCCCGCTGGATCTGGCTCATGCTGTTGATCCGGGGATAGCGGGTGCAGGACCGCCAGGTGATGCTGGTCATGTAGCCGCCGCTGAAGCCCGCCTGCTTCATGCACCAGTAGACGAAGCCGGAGCAGTCGAATTTGTTGGGTCCCTTGGCGCCCCGGGAATAGGGGCAGCCCAGCTTGCTTTGGGCGATGGAGATCAGCTTCTCCGCGCCCCGGGCGTTGCTGGTCGTGGGCTTGGGGGTGGCGTTGGTGCCGGGCTTGGTGGTCTTGGGGTTGCTGCCCGGCTTGTTGGTGGCCTTGGGCGTGGTCTTGGGCTTGGCGGTGACCTTAGGCGTGGGCTTCGGCGTGGCCTTGGCCTTTTTGGCAGAGGAGCTGTTCAGCTTTTCCAGGGTCTTGGTGCCCACGGTGCCGTCGGCGCTGAGGCCGTTGCGCCGCTGGAACTCCTCCACGGCGTTCTCCGTCACGTCGCCGTAGTAGCCGTTGACCTGGCTGTTGGCGGTGAGATATCCCAGGGCCTTCAAGCGCTTTTGCACCGCCTTCACGTCGGAGCCCTTCATGCCCAGCTTCAGGGTGTAGGCCTTGGCGTCCTTGGCGTCCATGGCGGACATGGTGGTGGGGCCCAGACACCCGTCGGGGGTCAGATCGTTGTTGTCCTGGAACTTGCGGATGGCGGTGATGGTGGCGTCGTCCATCTTGCCCTTGACCTTGTAGTCGGAAGCCAGATACCCCAGCTTCTTGAGGCGCTCCTGGTATGCGGCGATGGTGTCGCTCACCTCGTTCTTGGAGAAGAAGTTGCCCACCACGTCGTCGGCGTAGAGGACCTCCATGGTCTCGTGGCCCACCATGCCGTCGGGGTCGATGTTGTTGGCCTTCTGGAAGTCGGCCACGGCGGCGCTGGTTTTCTCCCCGTAGGTGCCGGTGATGAAGCTCTTGCCCAGATACCCCAGCTCGTAGAGGCGGGTCTGGACGCTCTCCACGTCGTCGCCGGCGTCGCCGTCCTGCATGACGCAGTTCTCCACGCCCTCGTTCATGAGCAGGAGCCAGGTGCCCTCGCCCAGATGCCCGTCGGGGTTCAGCTCGTTATGCCGCTGGAAGCGGATGAGGGCCGCCTCGGTGATGCTGCCGAAATGCTCCGTAGGCTCGTCGCTGTCCATGTATCCCAGTTCCATGAGCCGGGCCTGGATGACCGCCACCGTGGGGGAATCATCACCCTTCTTCAGGACCTTGTCCTGCAGCGGTTCCGGTACGG
>JAZRUD010000079.1:0-2011 GCA_045652385.1 Clostridia bacterium | reverse complement strand
GGCTCCAAAGCGGGGACCTCCACGCTGTCCAGAAGATTGTAGTTGGCGTCCACCAGCAGCAGCGATTCCCCGTAGCGGCTGAGGCCGAAACCGGTGCAGAGGGGATCGGCGTCCGCCGCCTCGCTGCCGCCGGTGAAATAGACCAGCAGATACCCGCCCGGTTCCAAAGAGATGTCGGGCAAGGTGTACTTGTAGCTCTGCTTGGGATTGTCCGTGAGCCCGCATCCATTCAGGGACAGGGTGCGGTTGGAGCCGTTGTAGAGCTCCACCCAGTCGGGCGTGTCCAGTGTCTCCGACACCAGGGACTCGTGATTGGCGGTGCAGATCTCGTTGATGATCAGCGTGCCGCCGGAGGCCCCTGTCTGAAGATACTGCCAGAGCAGGAAGCCTACGCCGCCCATGAGCAAAAGCGTGACGAGAATCCCCAAAGGCAGCCGAAGGTCCGGCCTGCGGCGGCGGTCGCCGAACTCCTCCTCGAAGGATGGTACGTCCGCCGGTACGCCTTCCGCGTCTTCCGGGGAGAGCAGGTCTATATCGTTTACATCCTCGCGTTTCATGGAGGTAAGTATATCACGGATCGGCGGGATTGGGAACAGGCCCGCCGCATATTTTTTCGCGGATGAAGGGGAAAAACTTGCGCAAGCGGCGGCAAGCCGCTATAATATGTGTATTATGGGGGGAAAGGAGGTCCATATCCATGGTCAAGACCGCAAAATTCGGCGGGTCGTCTCTGAGCGACGCCGAGCAGTTCCGAAAGGTCGCGGCCATCGTCCGTGCCGACGCAGCGCGCCGGTTCATCGTGGTCAGCGCGCCGGGCAAGCGCTTTTCGGGGGACGACAAGATCACGGACCTGCTCTACCGCTGCGCCGCCCTGGCCAGCCGGCGGGAGGACTTCTCCGCCCCCTTCGCCCTGATCCGGGATCGGTATTTGTCCATCGAAAAGGATCTGGGCTTGAAGCAGGCCCATATCAGCCGGGCTTTGGACGAGATCGAAGCCGCCTTGGACAGCGGCACGGTCAGCCGGGATTTCGTAGCCAGCCGGGGCGAATATCTCTGTGCCATGCTCATGGCCGCCTATCTCGGCGTGCCCATGGTGGACGCGGCGGAGCTCATCTGCTTCGGGCCGGACGGAGCTTTGGACATGGGCGCCACCGAGCGCCGCAGCGCCTTTTTGCAGGATATGCCCATGGCCGTGATCCCGGGCTTTTACGGCGCCATGCCGGACGGGTCCGTCCGCACCTTCTCCCGGGGCGGGTCCGACATCACGGGCGCTATCGTCGCCCGGGTGGTCCACGCCGTGGAATACGAGAACTGGACCGACGTGGACGGGTTCATGATGGCCGATCCCCGGATCGTGCCGGAAGCGAGGGTCATGCACGCCGTGTCCTATGAGGAGCTCAGAGAGCTCAGCTACATGGGGGCCTCGGTGCTCCACGAGGAGAGCATCTTCCCCGTGCGGGAGGCCCGTATCCCCATCCGGGTGCGGAACACCAACCGGCCCGAAGCCGGCGGCACCTGGATCGTGAACGAGGGCACGCTCATGAAGGAGCACCGCCACGGCCTGGTGGCGGGCATCTCCGGGCGCAAGGGGTTCACCATGATCACCCTGACCAAGGAGAATCTGCACCGGCAGGTGGGCTTCGGCTACGGGCTCCTGAAGATTCTGGACCGCCACGACATCAGCTTCGAAAGCATGCCCTGCGGCATCGACAACCTGACCGTCATTCTGAACGATGCGGATATCAAAGGGAAGATGGACATCCTGTACCATGAGATCCGGACGGAGCTGAAGCCGGACACCGTGGAGATCGCCAGCTCCATCGCCCTCATCGCCACTGTGGGCCGGGGCATGGCCCGGACCGTGGGCGTGGCGGCCCGGCTCTTCAACGCCCTTAGTGAGGCGGGGATCAGCTCCCGGATCATCGACCAGAGCCCCAAGGAGATGAATTTGATCGTGGGCGTGGACCAGAGGGACTTCGAAGGTGCCATACGGGCCATCTATCACGCGTTT
>JAZRUD010000078.1:0-3584 GCA_045652385.1 Clostridia bacterium | reverse complement strand
AGCAGGCCGCCCTTGCTGTGCATGATCTTCCCGGCCAGCCAGCCCACCAGCGCGCCGATCAACAGAGAAACGATGATTTGCATAACTTTGTACCTCCTGTGCTTTCGCTGGCTGCATTGTAATCCCCTCCGGGCGCTTTGTCAATCGGTGCACAAAAATGTCACATCCCGGCCCCACTGGGGAAAAAATCAGGAAACGTCGGCGCGTATTGACAAAACGCCGGCCTGAATTTACACTGAAATCATCTGAGGAAAGGCGGCGAAACCCATGTTCTTTACCGCAAAAAACGGGAGGGTCTCCCTGGACGGAGGGACCATGAGCTACGTGTCCTTCGGCAGCGGTCCGAAAAAGCTCATTGTTTTGCCGGGTCTCTCCGACGGCCTCGCCACAGTGGAGGGGAAGGCCCTGCTGCTGGCAGGCCCCTACAGGCCCTATCTGAAAGATTTCACCGTCTATATGTCCACCCGCCGGGAGCCTCTTTCCATGGATCGTTCCATCCGGGATATGGCCGCGGATCAGGCGGCGGCTTTGAAAGAGCTCGGCATCGAAAGGACCTCTGTCCTGGGCGTGTCCCAGGGCGGCATGATCGCCCAACATCTCGCTCTCGACTATCCCGAGCTGGTGGAGAAGCTGGTGCTGGCTGTCACCGCGCCCTGCGCGACCGACGTCGCTCGAGCCTGCGTCACCGGCTGGATGGACATGGCGCAGCGAAACGACCACAAAGCCCTGATGATCGACACGGCGGAGCGCAGCTATTCCCCGGCGTATCTTAAGAAGTACAGGAAGATGTATCCGATCCTGGGCCGCGTGGGCAAGCCCAGGACCTATGACCGATTCCTCGCCAACGCCCGAGCTATCCTGTCCTTCGACACCGCCGCCGAGCTTCCCAAGATCGCCTGTCCCACCCTGATCCTGGGCGGGGAAGAGGACCATATCGTGGGCCCGGACGCCTCCCGCGCTCTGGCCGATCTCATCCCCGACAGCATCCTCTATCTCTATCCGGGCCTCGGTCACGCTGCCTACGAGGAGGCCAAGGACTTCTACGAGCGGGTGTTCGCCTTTCTGAAATCGTCATAACCCGTTGCCTTTTCTGCTTAAGAATGGTACAGTTTAGCTAATCTGCAAGATACATTGGAGGACGTATGGAACTAAGCAAGCGCAGCAAACAGAACCTGATCATGTTCCCTCTGGGCACCGTGGGCCGGGACATGGTCTACAACCTGGTCAACAACTTTCTGCTGACCTTCGTGCTTTTCACCCGGGAGCTCACCGCCGGACAGCTCTCCGCCATCACGGCCATCATGGTGGGCGCCCGCCTCTTCGACGCGCTGAACGACCCCATCATGGGCAACATCATCGAGCGCACCCGCACCAAGCACGGCAAGTTCAAGCCCTGGATCGTGGCGGGCATGATCTCCACCTCCCTGGTCATCTATGCCGCCTTCAACGTGAAGCTGCAGGGATGGAGCTTCGTGTGGTTCTTCGGCCTCATCTACTTCCTGTTCAGCATCACCTACACCATGGGCGATATCTCCTACTGGGGCATGATCCCGTCCCTCAGCGCGGACGGCGACACCCGCAACACCTTCACCGCCCGGGCCACCCTCTTTGCGGGCATCGGCGGCACCACGGCGGGCATCCTGATCCCCATGCTGACCACCGGCGCCAACGCCATCGGCGGCAGCACCACCGTGGCCTATGGGCGGATCGCTTTAGCTATCGCCATCCTGTGCCCCCTGTTCCTGTGCTTCGTGCTTTTCGGCGTCCATGAGGATCGGTCCTATAACGACGAGCCCGTGCCCCCCGTCAGCTTCAAGAAGATTTGGTCCACCATCACGGGCAACGATCAGCTCCTCTGGATCGCCCTCATCTTCCTGATCCACGAGATCAGCAACGCCATCGTGCTCTCCGGCGTGGGCTCCACCTACATCTATTTTGAGTTCGGCTATGAGGGCGGGCTCTACAGCCTGTTCACCACCATCGGCATGTCCGTCACGGCGCTGCTGATGATCTTTTATCCCGCCATCTCCCGGAAAGTCCCCCGCAAGAAGTTCATGCTGACCCTGCTCAAAGTCGCTCTGGCGGGCTACGCGATCATGCTGATCCCCGGCGTGGTCATGAAATCCGGCACCGCGAAAGTCCTTGGCATGGATCTTAAGTTCCTGCTCATCACCATCGGCTATATGCTGGCCAACTTCGGTCAGTACGGTTACTACCTGATCCTGATGATCTCCGTCATCAACACCGTGGAATACAACGAATACATCCACGGCACCCGGGACGAGGGCATCATCACCTCC
Organism: Clostridia bacterium; assembly: GCA_045652385.1. Classification (GTDB taxonomy): domain Bacteria; phylum Bacillota; class Clostridia; order Christensenellales; family CAG-138; genus RUG472. The sequence goes on along the minus strand of JAZRUD010000078.1, from coordinate 1,284 downwards.
ATGCGGCCCTTCCTGACGAAGCTGGCTTCCGCCCTCACTGTGGTCATCGCTTCCACCACCTATATGATCACGGGCGTGACCAAGTATACCAACCAGATCTCCTCCCTGGAGAACGCTACCGCCGCCGGACACATCACTGAGGCAGAGAAGCTTTCTCAGATCCATGAGCTGCTGCAGGGCGTGACCCACGGCCAGTCCCTGGGCCTGCTGCTGGTGATGATCGTGCTGCCGCTGGTGCTGCTGGTGCTGAGCTATGTGCTCTATGTGCGCCACTACAAGCTGGACGAGCCGGAGTTTGACCGCATCTGTGCCGAGCTCAAGGCCCGCCGGGAAGCGAAGCAAGCATGAGCCTGACCCGTCTTGTATTGCGCTTTGCTGCGCCTGTGCCGAAAGTGGAAACCTTCGAGCGATACTTGTTCATCGGTCCCCACCCGGACGACATCGAGATCGGCGCCGGAGCAACGGCGGCGAAGCTGGCCGCCGCGGGGAAACAGGTTACCTTCCTCATCTGCACCGACGGCCGCTACGGCCTCGAACACGCGCCCGAAGGCACCACGCCGGAACAGCTGATCGAGCTCAGGAAAGCGGAAGCTGTGGCCTCCGCAAAGGCGCTGGGCGTGACGGACGTGCGCTTTCTCGGATTCAGCGACGGCGGATTCTACGACTTCGAGGACCTGGTGAAGGCCGCCGCTCAGGTGGCAGGGGAGGTCCGGCCTGAGATGATCCTGGCTCCGGACCCGGACGTAACAAGCGAATGCCACGTGGACCATCGAAACGCGGGGGAGGCGGCGAAGCGCCTGGCTTTCTTTGCCCCGTTTACGGAGATCATGGCTCAGTATGGCGCGGCGGCGGCCCCCGCCCGAGCGGTGGCCTTCTATATGACGGCGAAGCCCAATCGCTTCGTGAAGACGTCTATGGGCCTTCTGAACCGGCAGCTCTCAGCTGTCCTCTGTCACAGGACTCAGTTCTCTAAGGATTCGGACGCCTTTCGCAGCGTAGCCCTGTATCTGAAGCTCCGTGCCGCCGACTTCGGCCTCCGGTCCCTGCGCTTTCAGGCCGAGGGCTTCCGCGTCCTTGGCAAGACACAGATGCATTGTCTCCCCGAAGCCGGGAGATAGTGCGCAAGCAAACCAAAACGCGCTGCCGCATTGCGACAGCGCTTCGTCTTTTTGGCTCGTTACGGCCTTCTTCTGCGGGCGTTGCGGCAGGAGCAGGAGCTCCGGCCGTTGTAGATGCCCTGGATGATCTCCAAACACTCGCCGAACCGCTGGAAGTGGACCACCT
>JAZRUD010000077.1:0-2011 GCA_045652385.1 Clostridia bacterium | reverse complement strand
GCAGGCTGTAGTCGAAATAGACCGGGTCCGTCTCACAGAACAGCGTGCCGTCCAGATCGAAGACCGCGATCCGATCCTCCGGGGGGATATAGCCCACGCCCTGGGACGTGATCATATCCATATAGGCGGGCAGGGCGTCTTTGGCGAGAGCCCCCTCCGTCCCCAGGGCCAGAGGATCCGCCCCTTCCTGCTGCGGCTCCGGCGCAGGCCCCGCCATGGGCGCCGGCGTTTCGTCCGCAGGCGCGATCGTGGCAGCGACGGGCACGGGGGTGACCTCCACCTCCACGATCTCCTTCACGATCTCCTTGACGGGAGGCCGGTTCATGAGATACGCCACCGCGCCGCAGGCGATGAGGGCGACCGCTATGGCGAGGATGGCTATGGTTTTCCAATGGTTTTTGGGTTTCGGCGTTTCGTTCATGATCAGGTGTCCTTTCTTCTGCTGATACGCTTGCGGCTGGAGGAGATGGCTCCCTGGGGGCAGACCAGCACGCACAGATGGCAGCCCACGCATTTTTTGCCGTTCAGCACCGGCCGCCGTTTTTCATCCAGACGGATGGCCTGATGGCCCCCGTCAGCGCAGGAGATGACGCAGCGGCCGCAGCCGATGCATTTCTCCCGATGGAACTTGGGGAAGATCACCGTGTCCCGCTCCAGCACGTCCGTGGTGTCGCTGACGGAATCCAGGGCCTGGCCCCGGATCTCGTTCACGCCGGCGACGCCCTTCTCCGCCAGATAATAGGCAAGACCCGCCTTGAGATCCTCGACGATCCGATAGCCGTACTGCATGACGGCGGTGGTGACCTGGATGCTGCCGCCGCCCAGCAGGATGAACTCCAGGGCGTCCCGCCAGGTCTCCACGCCGCCCATGGCGGAAAGGTGCATGCCCTGCAGCTTCGGATTCTGTCCCAGCTCCGCGATGAACCTCAAGGCGATGGGCTTCACGGCGTTGCCGCTGTAGCCGCCCACGGCGGACATGCCGTGGACTGCGGGGGAGGATACGTAGGTATGGGGGTTCACGCCGATGAGGCTCTTGATGGTGTTGATGGCGGCGATGCCGTCCGCCCCGCCCTGCCTGGCTGCTTCCGCCGCCGGGGACATGGCGGCCACGTTGGGCGTGAGCTTGGCCAGGATCGGTATCTTCGCCCCCCGCCGGGCGGCGGCGGTGAACCGCTCCACCAGCTCCGGCACCTGGCCGATGTCGGACCCGAGGCCCTCGTCCATCATGTTGGGACAGGAGAAATTGAGCTCGATGGCGTCGGCCCCGTTCTCCTCACAGAGCCGGGAAAGCTCCTCCCACTCCGCCTCGTTCTGGCCCATGATAGAGGCCAGGATGAACTTGGTGGGATAGTTCTCTTTGAGCCGCCGGAAGATCTCCATGTTCTCCGCCACGCTGTGGTCGGAGAGCTGCTCGATGTTCTTGAAACCGATGATGGTCCCGTTGTCCCCGGTGATGGCGGAGAAGCGGGGGGACGCCTCATGGATGTCAAAGGAGCAGACGGTCTTGAAGCAGGCCCCGGCCCAGCCGGCCTCGAAAGCCCGGGCGCACATATCGTAGGTGCTGGCCACCACGGAGGAGGACAGCAGGAAGGGGTTTTCGAGGGGCACGCCGCAGAGGTCCGTCCTCAGCAGGTCCTCGTCCTGCGGCAGGGGCACCTCCAGCTCCGGCCTGACCTCGTCGTACAGCCGGTCGATCAGCCGGCGGATGGGCACCTCGCCGGGGCGGACGCAGGCGCTTTCGCAGGGCGCATGGCAGATCCGGCAGGGGTTCTGTTCCGGAAGCCCGGCCGCGGCCGCCTTCTCGTCGTCGAACCAGGCGCCTCGCAGGAGCAACGCGGTGTCCAGCCTCCCGCAGGCGGCAGAGCAGGGCGCGTCCTCGCACAGGGCGCAGCGGATCATATCCCTTCTTTGAATGGTCCTTTCATAGAGCATAGTCGTTCCTCCTGTACGATGGTCGCGCGCTTATGCGACGTCGGTCAATTTGAGATGTTTCACCTTCCGCAGGGCGACG
>JAZRUD010000076.1:0-4275 GCA_045652385.1 Clostridia bacterium | reverse complement strand
GTCCTTCCTCGACGAGTATGTGATCGGGCAGGAGGAGGCCAAGAAGACGCTTTCGGTTGCGGTTTACAACCATTACAAGAGAGTCCTCAACTCGGCTTCCCGCACGTCTGCCGATTCTGTCGAGCTGCAGAAGAGCAATATTCTGTTGCTCGGGCCGACCGGATCAGGCAAGACCTATCTGGCGCAGACGCTCGCAAAGATGCTGAATGTCCCGTTCGCATGCCGGAAGCTTCGCTCCTGAAATGCTGCTGCCTCTGTTGGAGGAAGCCTTCCGGGACTGCCCTCGGGGCGAAGGGGATATGATCGGGGAGAGGGAGCCCCGGGCCGGCAAACGGTGGATCTTCGTCCGGAAGGATACGGAGCAGGTGAACGCCTGCCTCATGCTCCCCGGATTCAAGCTGGACACCGAGGAGAACTTCGCTCTGGCGGTCCTCAGCAATGCTCTGGGCGGCAGCATGTCCAGCCGCCTCTTCCAGAAGATCCGGGAGGAGCTTGGGCTGGCTTACTCCGTATACACCTATCCCATGGCCTATCGAAACACCGGCGCCATCTGCCTTTACTTCGGCAGCGGGGAGAAGCAGGCCGTCAGAACGTTGGAGCTGGCCCTCGCTGAGCTGGACAAGCTCAGGACAGGGGGGCTCACCGAGGCGGAGTTCGTGCGCAGCCGGGCCCAGCTCAAGGGGAGCTTCCTCCTGGGCATGGAGGGGAGCGGCGCCCACATGAACGCCATCGGAAAAAGGTTACTTTTACAAAACAAAGAATTCACAATAGAGGATACCCTTTCCGCCATCGAATGTGTTACAATAGACAGGGTAAAGGATATCCTGGAGCATGTGCTCTCGCCCCGGCGGGCCGTTTTGGCGGTGGTGGGGCGGACGCGCAGCGTGCAGAGGGAAACGAAGCTTGTTATGGATCAGTGGATGGAGAGGAGATGAGCCCATGGAAATGGATCGGCTGGATGTGATCTTCAACCTCCAGAAGAGCCTGGACGAGGACATCATGAAGCGGCGGGATCTGCACTATTCCTACGAGGAGTGGATGCAGAAGGACGCCCTGGCCTGCATCGAGGAGATCATGGAGGTTCTCAACGAAGTCCAGTACAAGTGGTGGAAGAACAAAAAGCCCCAGGATCAAAAGGCCATCCAGGAGGAGCTGGTGGACGTGCTGCACTTCTTCGTCAGTATGTGCATCCGCAGCGGCATGGACGGAACGGCTTTATACGAGGGCTATATCGCCAAGAACAAGGAAAACTTCGACCGGCAGTACGGCCGGTCTCAAAAACAGGGCTATGAGGTGAAGGAAGTTGTCTCCGAGGAAGCAGCGGACGAGGAGGTTTAGGCTCCGATTCTATCTCATTCTGCTGGTGCCCATCCTGCTGGTGGGGGCCTATGTCGGCTACCGCATTTTGAGACCCACCACCGGGCGCCTCGGCACCGACACGGTGGAGGGAGACATGGAGTTCACCGGCGTCATCATCCGGCGGGAGAACGTGGCCGCCTCCGAGGATTACCATACCATCCGGTATCTGGTCGGCGAGGGCGACATGGTCTCCGGTCAGCAGCAGGTGGCGTACCTCTACCGCAAGGGCTATGAGAACCAGATGTCCGATATCGTCAGCAAGGAGCAGCAGATCTACCAGCAGCAGATCACCCTCCTGCGCCTCGCTTCCGTCGACGGCATGACGATCCCGGACGAGGTCAGCAGCTATAACGACAGGATCGAAGAGATCGTGAACAAGATGACCCAGGCGTCCTTGGGCAAGGACGGCCTCGACTACATTCAGCTCGCCGAAGAGCTGGACGATCTGCTCACCGCCCGACAAAGCCTCCTCAGGCAGATCGTGCCCACCGACGCCACCCTGACCGCCAGCTATCAGCAGCTGGATGCCCTGCGCAGCGCCTTTTCGGCGGAGAGCACCCTCGTTAACAATGCCGGCACCGGCTATATCAGCTTCCACCTGGACGGCTATGAGAACGCCATGAGCATCGACTCACTCACCGCGTCCCAGATCAGCCGGGTGGCGTCTTCGCCTGTGTCCGCGTCCTACAACGCCGCCGGCGTCTACCGCATCGTGGACCCCAACGGCTTCTACGTGGCCTTCACCGTCAGGTCTGAGGATTCTCACCGTCTCATCGTGGGCAACACCTACGAGATGAAGGTGAAGTACCAGGACACGTCCTACACGGGCCGGGTCATCGCCGAGCGCCCCGCAGCCAAGTACGTATTGTACATCCTGGAGATCAACCGGGACGTGCTGCCGGTGCTGGAGAATCGGACCATGACCTTCAGCATCCACACCTCCGCCAGCGGCGTATCCATCCCCGTGGAGGGCCTCTACTTCAACGGCGGCGTGCCCTTCGTGTTCCTCAACACCGGCCGGGCCTACCAGCCCATTCAGGTGGTGATCCCCGCTTCCGACGGGGAGACCGCCATCATCGAGGCGGCGGATAAGAACATCCGTCTGAACCGGGGATTGAAGTTCCAGTATCATGACGACGATGACGACGAGCCTGCGGCCACGCCCACGCCGGCCTTCAGCCCCGCGCCGACCCCGGTGCCTACGCCTACGCCGCGGCCTACGCCCGTGCCCTGATATCGGCAGAAGAGAGGTGCTTTTATGAGCGTTGCTGAGAACATTCAAGCGGTCCGGGAGAACATGGAAAGGGCCTGCCGCGCGGCGGGACGGGATCCTCAGGACGTGAAGCTCATCGCAGTTACCAAGTACGTGGAGCCGGAGCGCATCGCTGAGGCATTCGCCTGCGGTCTAAAGGCAGTGGGGGAGAACCACGCTCAGGAAGTCAGGGATAAGTTAACTTTTTATAAACAGTACGGGGCGGAGCTCCATTTTATTGGACAATTACAAAGCAATAAGGTAAAATACATCATCGGCAATGCTCGCCTTATCCAGAGTGCGGATCGGGAAAAACTGCTGGTGGACATAGATGCGCAGGCCCGGAAGAAGGACGTGATCCAGCCCATCCTGCTGCAGGTGAACATCGGCGGCGAGGCACAAAAGGGCGGCGCGGATCTTCAGGAAGTGCCCTATCTCTTGGAGTTGGTGTGCGGGCTGAAGAACCTTCGGGCGGAGGGCTTCATGTGCGTTCCCCCCGACGTGGACGGTGAAGCGGCCCGGCCCTATTTCGCCCGACTCTTTGAGCTTCGAGAGAAGTGTCGCGCCATGTTCCCGGAGCTGCCCCTCAGGGAGCTGTCCATGGGCATGAGCCACGATTACCCCCAGGCCATCCTGGAGGGGGCCACCATGGTGCGGGTGGGCACGGCTATTTTCGGCAAACGGAACAAACTGTAACAGGATCATTTAGGAGGGATGCACGTGGGTATCTATAATAAATTCCTTGATTTTATCGGCATCGAGGAAGCGGAAGACAAGCAGGAAGGCGATCTTTTCGAGGAGGACGTGGCACCTGAGAAGGAAGCTTCGCCCCGTCGGCGTCCGCTGCTGGACCCTGAGCCGAAGAAGTCTGCCCGGGAGCCCCGGCTCCAGGGCGGCGGTGAAACGGTCCCCATGCCCAACGTGGCGGCTATGAAGATGATCGTTTACCATCCCGTGAGCTACGAGGACGCCCAAAACATCATCGACAACCTTAAGGCCCGCAAGCCCGTGATCGTCAATATGGAAGAGCTGGACGTGGCGGCGGCGCAGCGCATTTTAGACTTTATCTCCGGCGCCATCTACGCCATCAACGGCACCATCGCCAAGATCAGCCGCGGCATCTTCGTGGTGGCCCCCAACAACTACGATGTGATCGGCAACGAGACCGGCGAGTACGAGGATCTTTGATCAGTCCACTTTGACCCGGGGCGGCAGCGGCCGCCCTGCTTTTTTACGAGGTATACCCTATGATGACCGTGGAAGCTATCGCCAACAAGTCCTTTCGCCGCACCTTTTTGGGCTATGACCTGGAGGAGGTGGACGAGTTTCTGGACGAGATCATTCGCCAGATCCAGCAGATGGAGCAGGAACGCCGGGAGCTGACCGACACCATCGATTATCTGGTGGGCGAGCTCAAAAACGCGGGCATCGTCCCCATGGAGCGGGAGGCGGAATATGTGGCCGAGCCCGTATCCCCCCACGCGGCGTTCGCCGAGGAGGAGGAAGAAGACGAGTAGGCAGCCCATCAACCGCATACCCGTCGCCACCAGGGAGGAGATGGACCGCCTGTCCATGGACGCCCTGGACTTTGTTTATGTGCTGGGAGACGCTTACATCGATCACCCCAGCTTCGGCGCGGCCATCATCGCCCGGGTGCTCCAATC
>JAZRUD010000075.1:0-3055 GCA_045652385.1 Clostridia bacterium | reverse complement strand
CAGCCACTTGATCCACCGGCTCACCAGCAGCAGCCCCAGCACCGCGCCCACGGCGAAGAAAGCGAGGACGAACACGTGGCCCCAGGGGATGGCCGCCCCGGACAGGCCGCCCTTCACGACCTCCTTCAGGCCCGTGATATGGCCGATGATGTCGTTATAGTAGACCAGCACCAGCATGACCATGGGGCCGGAGATGCCCGGCACGATCATGGTGCCCGCGCCGATGAAGCCCAAAATGACGGCCATCAGTGCGCCCGTGACGCTCATGGTCAGCTTCCCTTCGCTGCCTGCGTTGCCGGAAAGGTGCGGGAGAGCGATCATGACGGCCACCATGAGCACGAACAGCAGCGCGCCCACGACGGAGAACTTCTTCCCCTTCACCTTCTTAAAGAGCATGGGCAGGCTCCCCAGGATCATGCCGATAAAGCAGAGGGCCGTCTCGAACATGCGCCGCATCATGAGCCACCTGATCACGAAGGCCAGGCCCAGAATGCCCACCACGATGCCGACGACGAAGGGGATCAGGAACACGATGGCCGAGCGCCGGACCTTCCTGTCCCGGCTGGTGATGGAGATGGCCTGCTCGTAGATGCCCATGGTCATGATCATGGACCCGCCGCTGACCCCGGGGATCAACACAGCCAGGCCCACGAGAATACCTTTAAGAATTGCAATTACGTACTTCATAGCCCCGCCATTGTACCCTATGAGGGGCCGTTCGTCAAGGAAAATGCACGTGATGTTGCTGCGCAGAGATGTTTGCTGTGCAAGTGATGTATCCCTTCGGGAAGTGATGTATGCGCCTGGCGGCGCAAGCGATGTTTTGCGGCAGGGCCGCAAAGAGAAGGAAAACATCCGCGTCCGCAGAACACATCACTTGGCCGTTTACGGCCATACATCGCTTGCGAAGCATACATCTCTGTGCGAAGCACTGCATCACGTAAAACAAAAGCCACCCTCTCGGGTGGCAGGCTGAATTACATCTCCAAATTGGCCGCGGTCCGGGGGAAGGGGCCCACGTCGCGGATGTTGGTCATGCCGGTGACGTACATGACGATGCGGTCCAGGCCCAAACCGAAGCCCGCGTGCTCCACGCCGCCGTAGCGCCGAAGGTCCAGATACCACTGGTACTCGGTCATGTCCATGCCCAGCTTGTCGCACTTCGCCTTGAGCACGTCGTACCGCTCCTCACGCTGGCTGCCGCCCACGATCTCGCCCACGCCGGGGACCAGCAGGTCCGCCGCCGCCACGGTCTTCCCGTCGTCGTTCTCCCGCATATAGAAGGCCTTGATCTCCTTGGGGTAGTCGGTGACGAAGATGGGCTTGTTGAACACCTGCTCGGTGAGATACCGCTCGTGTTCGGACTGCAGATCGGTGCCCCAGCTCACCGGGTACTCGAACGCCTGGCCGGACTTTTGGAGGATCTCCACGGCTTCGGTGTAGCTGACCCGGCCGAAGTCGTTGTCCACCACGTTGTGGAGGCGATCCAGGAGCCCCTTGTCGATGAACTTGTTGAAGAAGGCCATCTCGTCGGGGCAGCGGTCCAGGACGGCGCGGATGATGTACTTCACCATGGCCTCGGCCACCTCCATGTCCCCCTCCAGATCGCAGAAGGCCATCTCGGGCTCGATCATCCAGAACTCCGCCGCGTGCCGGGGGGTGAAGCTGTACTCCGCCCGGAAGGTGGGGCCGAAGGTGTAGATGTCGCGGAAGGCCATGGCGAAGGCCTCGCCGTAGAGCTGGCCGGTGCCGGAAAGGTGCACGGGCTTCTTGAAGAAGTCCTTGGAGTAGTCGATCTTCCCGTCGTCGGTGCGGGGCGGGTTCTCCATGTCCAGGGTGGTCACCTGGAACATCTCGCCCCGGCCTTCGCAGTCGGCGTTGGTGAGGATGGGCGTGTGGACGTAGACGAAGCCCCGGTCCTGGAAGAACTCGTGGATGGCCGCAGAGACCACAGACCGGACGCGGAACACCGCCTCGAAGGTGTTGGTCCGGGGGCGCAGGGTCTGCTGGGTGCGGAGGTATTCCAGGGTGTGCCGCTTCTTCTGCATGGGATAGTCCGGGGGGCACTCGCCCAAAACGGTGATGGCTTCCGCCTTCACCTCGAAGGGCTGAGGCGCGTCGGGGGTCATGACGAGCTCCCCGTCCACGCGGATGGAGCAGCCCGTGGACAAGCCCTTGCCCAGGTCCCGCTCGTCGTTCTCGAAGACCACCTGGACGGGTTTGAAGCAGGTGCCGTCGTTGAGCTCGATAAAGCCCATGGCCTTCCCCTGCCGCACGGTGCGGACCCAGCCGCCCACGGTGATCTTGCCGGCGTGGGCTTCGGGAGCCCGCTGTATGTCACGGAGTTTCAGCATAGCAGTTTCCTCTTGTTTCACAAAATATTCTCCTTAGTATACCACGTTTTTTTCAGTGTGCAATGGTAAATTCGCGCCGGACGTGGTATACTGTTGCTATCGAAAGGGAAGGAGGCTTTTCCCATGCGCATTCTCGGCGTCTACGTCAGCTATGAGACCCTGATGCTGGCCCTGATCGTGGTCCTGATCCTGAGCCTGATCGCCCAGGGCAAGGTGAAGCGGGTCTTCAGGCGCTACAACACCGTCCCTGCCGCCCGGGGCATCCCCGCCTACGCGGCAGCCCAGGAGATGCTGCTGGACAACGGCAGCGCCGTGACCGTCCACCCGGTCCAGGGCACCTTGACCGACCACTACGATCCCCGGAACGACACGGTGGGCCTGTCTACGGAGGTCTACAATTCCTCCTCCGTGGCGGCTCTCGCCATCACGGCCCACGAGATCGGCCACGTGCTCCAATACCAGGAGAACTACGCGCCCATTCGCTGGCGGACGGCCGTTTTGCCTGTGGCCAACATCGGCGCCACCTTCGGCCCCTACATGATCCTGATCGGCCTCTTCATGAACCTCTATTCCCTGGCCGTCATCGGCCTGGCGCTCTACGGGGCCATGTTCCTGTTCCAGCTCATCACCCTGCCCGTGGAGTTCGACGCCAGCCGCCGGGGCCTGGAGCTTCTCGATCGGGGCGGGTACATCGACTATTC
>JAZRUD010000074.1:0-4008 GCA_045652385.1 Clostridia bacterium | reverse complement strand
TCATCTTCGATATGAAGAACCAGATGTACGACCACCTGCAGCACATGCCCCACGCCTTCTTCACCTCGGAGAAGCAGGGCGACATCATCACCCGCATGAACAGCGACATCGGCGGGGTGTCCTCCGTGATCTCCGGAACGCTGACCAGCATCGTGAGCAACGTGGCCACCGTGGTCACCACCCTGGTGGCTCTGTTCACCATGAGCTGGCAGCTGGCCTGCGTGGGCATCCTGGTGATCCCCCTGCTCATTATCCCCACCCGCAGCGTGGGCCGCACCCGCTGGGAGCTGCTCACCGACAGCCAGGCCAAGAACGACGAGATGAACCAGCTCATCAACGAAACCCTGTCCGTGTCGGGCTCCCTGCTGGTGAAGCTGTTCACCCGGGAAAAGCGGGAGTACGAGCGGTTCGTGGCCGTCAACGAGGAGGTTACCCAGCTGGCCCTCAAGGAGGAGCGCAGCGGCCGCTGGTTCCGGGTGGTCATGGGCATGTTCACTCAGATCGGCCCCTTGCTCATCTACTTTGCGGGCGGCCTGTTCATCATCCGGAATCTGGACTCCGCTCTGACCGTCGGTACCATCACCGCCACGGTGACCCTTATCAACCGGCTCTATCGGCCCGTGGAATCCCTGCTGAACATCCAGGTGGATTTCACCCGGTCGTTGGCCCTGTTCTCCCGCATCTTCGATTACTTTGACCGGGAGATCGCCATCAGCACCCCGGAGAAGACCCTGACGCCCTCCTTCGATGGGGCGGACATCCGCTTTTACCACGTGCGCTTCGGCTACGAGCCCGAGAAGGCCATCCTGCGGGACATCGACTTTACCGTGCCCGCCAGCAAGATGTACGCCATCGTGGGCCCCTCCGGCAGCGGCAAGTCCACCATCATCAACCTGATCCCCCGGCTCTACGACGTGTGGGGCGGGGCCGTGACCATCGGTCGGGTGGACGTGCGGGACATGGATCTCACCTATCTGCGAAGCCAGATCGGCATGGTGACCCAGGACACCTATCTCTTCAACGGCACCATCCGGGAGAACCTGCTCTACGCCAAGGAGGACGCCACGGAGGAGGAGATCGTCGCGGCCTGCAAGGCGGCCAGCATCCATGACTTCATCCTGGCCCAGCCCGACGGCTACGAGACCGTGGTGGGCAACCGGGGCTTGAAGCTCTCCGGCGGCGAGAAGCAGCGGCTTTCCATCGCCCGGGTCATTCTGAAGGATCCCAAGATCCTCATTCTGGACGAGGCCACGTCGGCCCTGGACTCCATCTCCGAGAGCGCCATTCAGGAGGCGCTGGAAACTCTCATGAAGGGCCGGACCAGCATCGTCATCGCCCACCGGCTTTCCACCATCCTGGCGGCGGACGAGATATTGGTTCTCTCCGACGGCGTCATCAAGGAGCGGGGCACTCACGAGGAGCTGCTGGCTTTGGACGGGGTCTATCAGGATCTCTATGAGACTCAGTTCAAGCTGGTGCTGGACATGGAGATGGAGAAACAGAGGGAAGCGGCGAAAACATGACAGACGCCTATGCAATGAAAAACAAAGCCATTCGACTGGAAAAGGTCAATGACGAGAACTTTATCGATCTGATGCAACTGAAGGTCGCCGAATCCCAAAGGGACTACGTGGCTTCGAACACGGTCAGCATGGCCCAGGCCTACGCCGCCATATCGAGCGGCAGATTCGTGCAGTGCTTCGGCATCTACGATGGAGACACGGCGGTGGGATTCGCCATGATCGGGCACCGCTCCGAGGAGTATGAGGGCATGGCGGAGGTGTATCGGCGCAGCTATTATCTTTGGCGGTTCATGATCGACGAGAAGCATCAGGGGAAGGGCCTCGGAAGGGACGCCCTGAAGCTGCTGCTGGATTATGTGAAGACCTTCCCCGACGGGGAGGAGGATTCCTGGAGCACGTCCTACGACGGGGACAATGAAGCCGCGAAGCATCTGTACGCCTCCTTCGGATTCGTTCCCAACGGTGAGAAGGACAGCGACTATGAGGATGCCGAGGACGTGGCGGTGTTTCCGCTGACATGACCCCGAATCGTTTTTCTGCAGACAAAAAAAGAACGAAGCCCCTCGCCGTGCGCGAAGGGCTTTTTTGATGTTCGCTCAAAGTTCTACAGGTTGAAACGCTCCTTTATCATCCGGGCCGCATCGGCGGCGGGCAAGTCGGCGTTTTCGATGCGCAGGTAGTTCTCGAAGGGGATCTCCCCCTCATAGCTCACGCAGCGGTGGTTTTCGTCGTCCCGCAGCAGACGCCGGTCGGAGATTTCCACGTCCCGCTTGGAGGGCTTGTGCAAGAGACGGTTTTCTGTTTTGTTCCGTTGCAGCCGGATTTCCTGGGGTGCAACGAGTTCCACATAGTAGAACTCCGTGCCGTAAGGGGCGAAGATGCTCTTGACATGCTCCAGATAGTCCCATTCACTCTGCATGTCGAAGTCCATCATGTAGGTAAAGATCATGCCGTAGCTGTCGGAAGCAGCAAAATGCCGGAAGATCAGTTCCCGCATATCGTCCCTCAATTTGCTGTCAAAGCGGCCCATGATCTCGATGACCGGCTCAATGGTCATATGATTGTGGAACAGCCGCAGGTCCGTGATCTTCATCAGCTCCTGGCCTACGGTCATCTTGCCCACGGCGGCGTCGCCGATGATAAACACCAGCTTCATATGGCTTTCTCCAGAATGCGGGCGAAGGCTTCGAGACCCGCTTGATCCCTTTTCGTGAACCGGTGGAGCAGGGGAGAGTCGATGTCCAGCACGCCGAAGACCTGGCCGTCCTTATGCAGGGGCACCACGATCTCCGAACGAGAGGCGGAATCGCAGGCGATATGGCCGGGGAAGGCGTGGACGTCCGGCACCAGCTGGGTGGTATCGGTCCGGGCCGCCGCCCCGCAGACGCCCTTGGTCAGGGGGATCTCGATGCAGGCGGTCTTGCCCATGAAGGGCCCCAGGACCAGCCTGTCCCCCTTCATGAGATAGAACCCGGCCCAGTTGATGCCGCCCAGGCTTTCCCACAACAGGGCAGCGGCGTTGCTGAGGTTGGCCAGAGCGTGGGGGACGCCCTCCACCAGGGAGGCGAGCTGAGCGTTCAGGGTGTCATACTCTGCCGGTTCGGGCTGCAGCAGCCCCATGGCGCTCATGGCCCGGGCGATGATGTGGGCGTGGTCGAAGGCCAGGCCCCCCGTGTCCAGGATGGTAAAGGCATAACTGCCGTCCCGAAAGAGCTTCGCTTCAAAGGTTTCCGGGCCGATGAAGGAGAGGGTGAGCACGTCGTTTTCCCAGCGGCTGTCCACGGTGAACCAGCCCGTCTCCCGGGCGTCGTCCCCGGCCTTCGCTTCCGGCTTGCCGTCGGGGAGCATGGCGGCGAACCCTTCCGACATGGTCCAGGTCCGCTTGTCCCGGCCGGGGGTGGAGAAGAAGCCGATGGGGAGGAGGGGCAGGTCCGCAAGACCGGTCTCCTCCCGAAGCTCCCGGGCCGCGGCCTCGTCCACGGTCTCGCCCGGTTCGCAAAATCCCCCCGGCAGGGCCCACTTGCCCAGGTAGGGGTGGCCGCCCCGGCGAATGAGCAGCAGTTCATGGCCGGTCGGGGTCTCCCGGAACACGGCCATGTCCGCCGTCACCGAGGGACGCTCATAGTCTCCCGGCCGATAGGCGGCCAGGTATTCCGCCTCAGTCAATCCGTTCCTGTCCAAAAGTTCCATAGACGATCCACCTTTCTTTCACGCTTATTCTATCACGGCTCCGCCGGCAAGACAATGCCGCGGAGCAAGAAAAAAGGACTGCCGCGAAAAGCGCGGCAGCCCATGAAGGGGGAGATGGAACCAAGTTACTTGAACAGCTTGCGCACGAGCCAGATGAGGAGGCAGGAGCCGCCGATCCCGATCAGGATGCTGGAGATCCAGCCGGTGGCGTTGACGCCGATCAGACTTCCCAGCCAGCCGCCCAAAGCGCCGCCCACGATGCCGACGAGGATGTTCCTCAGCAGGCCGCCCTTGC
>JAZRUD010000073.1:0-1265 GCA_045652385.1 Clostridia bacterium | reverse complement strand
TATCTGGACCTGAGAGCCCACAAATTGCCGGACGAGCTGATTAAGTCCGCTTTGGATGAGGTGCCCAGGGAGACGGAAGCGGACAACGCTATGGAGGTGGCGAAGAAGTTCTGGCGGCAGCTGAGCGCACTCGAAGAGCCGATCCGCAGGGAAAGGGTGCTCCGGCGTCTGACCAGTCGCGGGTTCTCCACGGAAGCAAGTCTGGCCGCCATTCAGGCAGTCGCGGGAGAAGAGGATTGAGGCGGATATTGCCCAAAACAGAATATGCGGACGCTTTGCATACGCTTTCCGATAACGAACTTGCGGCAGCAGCGGCGGCCGTTGCCGGAGCGGTGTTGGAGCTCAGCAAGCAGACCGAGCATGAAAGCGTTGTATTCCTATGCAGCGAACTGCTGCAAGGGATAGGGCGTCGTGCTGTGAGCCTCCTTGTTTTGTCGGGAATGAAGGCAACGGTTTGCGTCCTCGGCAAGGACGAAATCCCCGATTTAGCGGATTCGTTGATTTGCGATCTGCTGTTTTCCTCATCCTTTGACGAAACGCTGACAGGAAAGCGGGGGATATGGATCGAGGCGATGGCGTCCTCCGGGCGTCCTATCGTCAGTGTCGGTATTCCGTCAGACGTGGACCCAAAAACAGGCAGGGCGGCTACTGTGGCTGTACATGCTCAGATCACCGTAGCGATAGAAGGATATCTGCCCGGTCTTTTCCTCCATGATGGTCTTGATTACTGCGGGGAGATACGGCCGGTCGGAGGAGAGAGGGAAGCGGAGGAAGAACTCTATCGTTTTGAAGCGGCGGACGCCGAGCGCCTGTTGCCGCCAAGAAAGCGAACGGCTCATAAAGGGGATTCGGGCAGGGCGCTGCTGTGCGTAGGATCGCCGAAGTATGTGGGTGCGGCCTTGTTGAGCGCCCGGGCCTGCCTGGCGGTGGGATGCGGCATCCTGTTCGTCGCCTGCCCTGACGTAGTGCGAACAGCTTTGTCGCGGCTTCCGGAAGCCATCGGCATCCCCGTGGGGACGGATTGGGACACGACAAGCGCCCAGATCGCGATCCAGGCCATGGAGGGAAAGCAAGCCGTCGGTCTCGGCTGCGGCGTCGGGAGCGGAGACGTATCGTCCCTTATAGAAGCGGTGCTGCGATCGGGATCGCCCGCTGTCCTGGATGCGGATGGATTGAACTGTCTTTCAAGGCATTCTGAGCTTTTCCCACTGCTAAACAAGAAGGTTATCCTGACGCCCCAAAGTCGGATCGTAGCCATGTCGTTC
>JAZRUD010000072.1:0-3788 GCA_045652385.1 Clostridia bacterium | reverse complement strand
ATCTCCATGACGCACATGCCGCTGCCGCGGTAGTTCATCATCTCGTCCCGGATCTCCTCGAGAACAGGCTCCGGCATGATGGCGGGACCGGCGGAAAAGTTATACACACGACCGTATTTCATGAATAAACCTCCTATAGATTTTGATTCCTGTTAGAGTATACCACTTTTTTCCAGCGCGTCCAGAGAGGGCGCACAAATATTTGGTTTTCCGGCGGCCCGTAGGGCGTTGGCCGTATCCTTGAGGCCGCTGCCCGTGCTGATGACGGTGACGGTCTCGGTAGATTTGATGATCCCCTGGGCGATGGCGGCTTTGACGCCCGCGGTGGCCGTGACGCCGGCAGGTTCGGAGAATACGCCTTCGTTCCGACCCAGAAGGCACATGGCGCTGAGGATATCCTCGTCGCTTACGGCGATCCAGCGGCCGTCGGACGCATAGACCGCCCGCTGAGCCTTCTTCGGGTTCCGGGGCACGCCCACGGAGATGGAGTCGGCCAGCGTCTCTTCGGGCGTAGGCACCAGCTCGTGACCGGGGACCTTGTCCGCGTTGACGAAGGGGCAGCAGCCCGTGGACTGAACGCCCAAGATGCGGGGGATCCGGTCGATGATGCCCAGCTCGTAGAGATCCTTGAAGCCGGTATACACGCCGCCGATGGTGCAGCCGTCGCCTACGGAGCAGGCCACCCAGTCGGTGACCTTGAAGTTCAGCTGCTCGGCGATCTCCATGGCCACAGTCTTCTTGCCCTCGGACATGACGGGGTTGATGCCCGCGTTCCGGTTGTACCAGCCGTACTTCTCGATGGCGGCGCGGCTGAGCTCGAAGGTCTGCTCATAGTCCCCGTCCACCACGACCAGTTTTGCGCCGAAGATCATGAGCTGAGCCACCTTCCCCTGGGGGGCGCGCTTGGGCACGAAGATGACCGCTTTGAGGCCCATCCGGGCGGCGCTCCCCGCGCAGGAGGAGGCCGCGTTGCCGGTGGAGGAACAGGAGATGGTGTCGTAGCCCAGCTCGATGGCCTTAGCCACGGCCACGCCCGACGCCCTGTCCTTCAAAGAAGCCGTGGGATTGATGCCGTCGTCTTTGATGTAGAGGGCTTTCAAACCCAGCTCGTCCCGGAGCTTTTTGGACTCGTACAGGGGCGACCAGCCGATGCGCAGGAATCGGCTCACGTCCGTGGTGTCCGCCACGGGCATAAGAGCCCGATACCGCCACATGCTGTTGTCCCGGTTCTGCGCCAGGGTCTCCCTGGTCAGGACCTTCCTCACCTCGCCGTAGTCGTAGACGATGTCCAGGATTCCCTTCTCCCCGCAGTGGGGGCAGGTGTATCGCTCCGGCTCGAAGGGGAACTCCTTCCCGCAGATGGTGCAGCGATAGCCTAAAACCCGCTTCATGGCTTAGAGCCCCGCCAGAATGCCGGTCTTCTCGTTGAAAGCGTTGATGAGCTTGTCGAGGTCCCCCGCCTGCTCGTGCATGTCGGTCCAGTAATGCTCGTCGTACCACTGCTGGTTGATCTCCTCGTAGGTCTTGCCCTGCTGCTCGACCCAGGTGTAGTACTTGAGGTTGTGGACACGCTTGCGATCCTGATAGCTGAGCTCCAGCATGGCGTCGGTGCGGACGCCCTGGAGGTGCTTGGCGAAGTCGTAAGCCGCGGCCATCTCGGAGTAGGCGCCCTGCTGCTCGTTGAGCTCCTCAATGCGGCTCTCGTACATGATGGCGGAGTCGGTGCAGACGGTGGCCACCACGTCGTGCTCGGTGAGCTCGTAGTACTTGGCCATCTTGATGCAGCACAGCATGTTGGCGATGCCGGAGATGCCCATGAGGGACAGCTTCTCCACGGTCTCGGCGGGGACGCCGGCCTGCTCGACGAGGTACTTCTTGCCTTCTTCGCTGTTGAAGAGGCGCAGGAGGTTCTGAGAATCGTCGTCGTCGATGTCGATGACCATGTCGGTGTTCTTCACGTTGTGGATCCAGGGCACGTGCTTGTCGCCGATACCCTCGATGCGGTGGCCGCCGAAGCCGTTCTCGAGAAGGGTCGGGCACTGGAGCGCTTCGCCCACGGCCAGCTTCAGGTGGGGGTACTTCTCCTTGAGCAGATCGCCTGCGCTCATGGTGCCGGCGGAACCGCTGGTGAAGCAGGCGCCCGCCAGACGGTCGCCCTCGCCCTTGATACTCTCAAAGGCTTCGGCGATGGCGTTGCCGGTGACCTGGTAGTGCCAGATGCAGTTGCCCATCTCTTCGAACTGGTTGAAGATGACCACGTCGTCCCGGGTGCGGCGAAGTTCCCAGGTCTTGTCGAAGATCTCCTTCACGTTGCTCTCGCAGCCGGGGGTGGCGATGACTTCGCCGGCGATTTTGGAAAGCCAGTCGAACCGCTCCTTGCTCATTTCGGCGGGCAGAATCGCCACGCTCTCACAGGCCAGCAGCTTGCTGTTGAAAGCGCCGCCGCGGCAGTAGTTGCCGGTGGAGGGCCAGACGGCCTTGTTGTAGGTGGCGTCGAACTGGCCGGTGACCAGACGGGGCACCAGGCAGCCGTAGGACGCGCCCACCTTGTGGCAGCCCGTGGGGAACCACTTGCCGATGAGGCAGATGATCCGTGCCTTCACGCCGGTCAGGGAGCTGGGCAGCTCGATGAAGTTCACGGGACCGTACTGGCCGCCGTCCATGACGGGCTCGTTGTGCCAGGTGATGCGGAACAGGTTCAGGGGGTTCACGTCCCAGAGGCCCACGTTCTTCAGGGCTTCCTTCACCTTCTCGGGCACCAGCTCGGGGTGCTTCATCTGCTCGAAGGTGGGCAGGATGATGTGGTTCTTGCGGGCGACTTCGATGTTTCTTTCCAGAGCTTCCGGATGGATGGTAAGATCGATCATATTCTTTTTCCTTTCAGAAATAAATTAGGCGTTCCAGCGCTTGGTGTTCTTTTCTTCCAGCTCCAGGAGCTTGGCGGCGGGGTCCTTCACCTTGGCGAGGAAGATCATGGCCGCGATGATGTAGGGCTTGAAGGAGGCCTGCTTATAGAGGGGATCGCGATAGCGATCGAATACGGAGGCGGCCACTTCGCCGGCCTTGCAGCTGACGTCGGTGATGTCTGCGGGCAGGCAGTGGAGATACAGAGCTTTGCCGTCCTTGGTAAGCTCCATCATTTCCTCGGTGCACTCCCAATGCTTGTGCTCCGCGTTCTGCGCCAGGAGCCGCTTCTCCAGGGCCTTGATGCCTTCGAGGTCGCCGTTCCCATAGAGCTCGGTGCGCTCTTCCATGGCCTTGAAGGGGGCCCAGGACTTGGGATAGACGATATCAGCGTCCTTGAAAGCTTCCTTCATGTCGTGGGTGATGGTGAACTTGGCGCCGGACTTCCTGCAGTTCTCCTCCGCCACCTTCACCACGTCGTCCATGATCTCGTAGCCCTCGGGATAGGCCAGCGTCACGTCCATGCCGAACCGGGTGAACAGGCCCGCCACGCCCTGAGGCACGGACAGGGGCTTGCCGTAGGAGGGGCTGTAGGCCCAGGTCATGGCCACTTTCTTGCCCTTCAGGTTCTTGATGGCCTCGTCCAGGTCGTCGCTGCCGCCCAGGGTGTGGATGCAGTGAAGCATGTCCGCCATGCACTGGGTGGGATGGTCGATGTCGCACTGGAGGTTGACGAGCGTCGGCTTCTGCTCGAGCACGCCGGCCTTGTTGCCCTCGGTCACGGCGTCGACGACCTGATGCATGTAAGCATTGCCCTTGCCGATGTACATATCGTCGCGAATACCGATAACATCTGCCATGAAGGAGATCATGTTGGCGGTCTC
>JAZRUD010000071.1:0-1609 GCA_045652385.1 Clostridia bacterium | reverse complement strand
TCCGTCGGGCCCTCTCCAGCCGTTTCCGGGTCTTCCGCCGCCCCTTCCGCACCGGCTTCCGGCTCACTTCCCGCCTCGACCGGTTCCGGAACGGGCTCCGCCTCCGGCTCCTTTTCAGGCTCCGGCTCTTCCGCCGCCGGCGCTTCTTCCACGACGATTTCTTCCTCTGCCGCAGGGGTTTCTTCCGCCGGCACGAGCGTCTCTTCCACCGGCGCAGCGGCCGTTTCCTCCGGTTCCGCCGCCGGTTCCAATGCCGCCGCGGCTTCCTCCGCCGGAAGCTCCTCCGCCGGTTTAGCGGGCTTCTTCGCCTTCTTCACCGGGGTCTCCTCCCGCCGAAACACGATCTCGTCCGGGTTTTCCGTGGCCCGCGCCTTCTTCTTGGGTTTGGGCTGTTCCGCCGCCTTCGCTTTGGACGGCTCCGCCGCCTTGGCCTTGGGCCGGGCAAAGCCGTCCCCCTGCGCCCCGTTCAGCTGGGCCCTGGATTGGGGTCGGGCAACCCGGCGGTAGGGCTGCTCTCCCGCCGTCCGCTCCGCCGCGGGCCGGGGCCGTCGGGGCGGCTCCTCCCCGTCCTCCTTGCCCGCCTCGTCGCTGTCGGTGCTGACGATGGCCACGGTGAGGATCACGGCGATGAGCAAAAAGGCGCAGCCCATGACCAAGGCCACCACGAAGGTCTGGTCGAAGCCCTGATAGATGGTGCGCTGTATAAAGGCGGCGTTCCGCCGCACGCTGAACCAGGCCACCAGGGCGAAGGTCAGCAAAACCCCGGACAGGGTCGCGATGATCGTGCGGATCGTTTTCATGTCAAGTACCTCCGATTAAGATTCCAGCAGGGCTTCCACGTCCCTGATTAGATCGAGATTCCGGCGCTCCGTGGGGGTCATGAACCGCTCCGGCGCGTCCTCGGTGCCCTGATACCAGCCGCAGGCGGCGAAGTGCTCCCGATAGGCCCCCTGGTCCTCGTTGGGGAAGGTGTACCCGTGGCGGGCGTAGATCTCCATGCGAACGTAGGACAGGAACTCCGCCATGGTCCGCTCCCCGTTGCCCACCAGCCGCCAAAGGTCGTCCTCGTCCAGCGGATCGCAGCTGGGGGACCACAGGCTCCCGTCGGGCAGCGGATGGCTCATGGGCAGGCCCACGAAGCGGACGAAGCCGTTGTAGTCGAAGGCGGGCCGCTCCGGACCCGGAACGCTGCCGCCCACGATCTCCGTGACGGTGCAGCCCTGAGCCGTGAACTCGTCCAGGGACGCCGCCGTATCGTAATCGGAATGGATAGCCACGTCCGTCCTCGAGAAGCCGACCCCGATCCCCGCCCGATAGGCGAGGTCCAGCACGTCCACGGTGAAGCAGCAGTTTTTGACGGACCGGCCCTCCGGGGCGCCCGTCTCCGTCAGGGTATAGACCGCCCGGTAGCAGTTATGACGTTCCTTGCCCTCCGGATATACTATAAACCACACTTTCGTCTTACTTGTAACATAGTTGTTACCAAATATCTCTTTTGACAGCCGATCCCGCTCGAAATGCACCTTTTCGCACACAGGCCGCAGGTTCAGCCCCTTGCCCTCCTGGTCCAGCAGCCCGGTGAGATATCCATCCGGCAGCACGGTCCTGG